>DATICR010000118.1:0-5742 GCA_035456745.1 Ignavibacteriaceae bacterium | reverse complement strand
CAGACGGCCATGTAGCTTTATCTTCTGCAAGCATTAAAAATTCAGGTTTGATTCTTTTTAATGCAAGCCGGGCATTCTTCATAAATTCAGGATTACGTGCGTTTACTCCCCACACTGCATCAAACCTATAGCCATCAATATCAAAATTGACCAGCCAAAATTTTAATGCTTCAGTTATCCATTTCTGTACTTCAGGATTATTGAAGTTAAGATTAATTAATTCCTCCCAGAAATAATAAATAAATCCGTCCGGATCCAGGTTATAGTACTGTGAATATGCTGCGGAATCGAATGTTCTCTGATAAAAATTATAGTAATGAGAATCCTCCCCATATGTAATGGAGTTCTGGGCGTAGGGATGATATTTTGATGAATGGTTAGGGACGAAATCAAAAATCACCTTTATACCATAGGATTTTGCCGTCTGGACAAGATTATGCAAATCCTGGCTATTACCATAATCATTTCTGATACCAAAATAATCTATAATATCATATCCCTGACCGCCACCGTGAGTCTTCATTACCGGCTGAATCCAAATTGTATTGATACCAAGTCGTGCTATGTCATCAATTTTATTAGTAACATCATTGAAATTACCATTGACCACGAAATTATAAGGTGATATCTCATAGATGACCGCAGTATCAATCCATGAGGCATAATCATTTTTTATATGGAAAGGAACTATTGAGTCGGCATAGTTTGTCACAAATGTTCGTGCTTTCACTGTATCTCCGTCAGAAGTATATACATAAAGATTAAAATAATATTCCCCTATCGGGGATGAAGGTGTAAGCGAAAAAGTTGAGAGTGTATCATTTATTCCTGACAGTGAAACGTTTTCGGGATTATTTACATCTGCCTGCCATTCATAGTTTAAAGATGATCCCGAAGGATTACTTAATATTGTTCCATGCAGAGTAACATTATTTCCGTCTACTTCTGCATATGCATAAGGATCAGGTTTCAATTCATAGCCAAGCGTATAATGAATAGTATCAGAATTTACCGGATTACCGTTATCATCAACCTGAATATATATTTCATTTTCACCTTCACCGACAATAAGTTCCACAGAAAATGAACTGTCGGATGAAGAAACTGAAAATGGAATCGGAGAACCATTTAAGAGGAGCGTACCCTCCGAATTAAAGAAGCCGTTCAATTCTCCATTTATAGTCTGCTCCTGAGTCCACACCTTTGCATCGTGCGTATGGAGCAATATTGACTGAGAGTATGAATTAATAAAGAGTACCGGAATAATCAAGACAACTAATCGACTTCTCATTTCATCTCCTGTTTAAGTACTAGTATTTGCCGTATGTCTGAGCAACCTCAACCATTTTAAAGAGATTTGCATCCGGTGTATCCCTGCCGCACTGATCGCCGGTTGAAAGAATAAATCCTCCGTCATAACCGACCTCATCGATAAGTTTTTTACATTTATCCTCGACTTCCTGAGGAGTAGCGGTAAGCATAAAATCTGTTGTATTGATATTCCCTTTTATACATAACCGGTCACCAACTATCTTTTTTACTTTTCCGAGATCTACATTTCCAGTAGGCGGTTCTTCCATCGGTTCCATTGAAGCAAGATCACTTTCATTAGCGACGATTTCTATAAGCGGCCAGCTTTTGCCGCAGATGTGCAGGTGAGATATAATCCCGACATCCTTACAAAGAGTTGAAGCTTTCTGAATAAATGGAAGTTCAAATTTTCTAAATATATCAGGTGAACTAACGCTTAAGCTGGCGCTTGATCCTCCCAGCATTATAACATCAGCCTTTGCTTCAAGCATAGCCTTAACATTTGCAAGGGACCATTCCATCCAGAATTCGTGCACCTTCTCCATAAAATCAGATTCCATCATGAAATCCATAAAGCACTGTTCAAATCCGCCGTGCCTGTAATGAAACCACCAGTCCTGGAAGACAGGTGCCATTCCCATATAAATACCATAGTCACCAATCACGTGTTTATCTTTATATTCCTTTTCCCATTTCCAGTCGTTCAATCCCATATATAGCTGGAACTTTCCGAAGTCGTCATAAAGATCCTTTATTGGTTTTTCATCACGCCATGGGGGTTCATCAGAAAAATAAATTTCTTTTTCAGCTAAGTCTCCTTTAGCTGTATGACAGATTCTTTCGACGAGCTTACCTTCCGGAATATCAATTATTTTACTTTCAAAATCGGGACGATTTTCAGGTCCAATCTGTTTCAGACCACCATACATATAAAACCCATCCATTCCATAATGCCGGATTGCTTTAACATAAACTTCGCCGTGAGTAGCAGATGTCCATCCGTTATGTTCTCTTCCATCAAGGTGTATTTCATAAAAAGGTCTTCCATCAAGGCGATCGGGAACCATTACTGAAATGTCAGGACTAACAGGAACATAATCTGCCTTTTCTCTATGCATTGCTTTCAATATTCTTTCTTTCGATGTCATATCAATTCCTTATTTCTCCCGGCAGTCTGTTCCAGGAACTTAATAATTCTTTTAATCTGTTAAATGAAAGTTTAGTAGAAACATCTTCCCTTGCCAGTCCTCCGTTGACGATAAACGGGCGAAAGTCCGTAAAGTCATACCAGTTGACGGCTTTAATTAACGGTCTGCTATAGTAGATTGAATAAACCTGTTCAAGCCAGTCGGCCTGGAGCTCCTCATCCCATCTGCGGTGCCATTCATAAGGATCATTAGAGATTTTTGTTTGTCCATCTAGAACATGTTCAATGGAATAACCCGACGTGGCACCAAGCTCAGTGATGTAAATTGGTTTATTAAATTTCTCGAGTCTTTCTATCAGTCTTACTATATCGGATAAATCGCGACGCGGAAAATAAATCTGGATCCCCAGCACATCGAAGTCGACACCTTCATTAGTAAGGTCTTCAATAAATTTTCGCGGAGATCTCAAAGGGCGTGTGGCATCCATTCTTGCCATTCTTCCCATCGCCGCATATTCAGCCCAAGGACAGCAGTTATTCAATATTCTAGTAACTTTTGGATTTACTTCCTTCGTTCTGTCGAATGCAAGCCGGGTTAATTCAATTGTCTGTTCTTTTGAATGATTAAATATATTTGCCCAATCATGGTACTCATTAAATACTTCCCACGATAAAACATTATCCTTATAATGAGTTACCAGGTCATATATATGTTTCTCCATATACTGTTTAAGCTCATCGTAATTTTTTAATTTAAGCCAGTCGGGTGTAACAGTGGGATGGAACCAGAACAACGGTCTTCCTTCAATCTCAATATTATGCTTCATAAGAAAATCAACTATATCATCTTTTACGCCCCAATTATAATGACCTTCAGTTGGTTCGAAAAGCTCATACCAGCTATCCCACACATAATGAGTGACAGTAGCAAAGTTAAAAAGCTCCGGAAACCTTTTTGTAAATTCTTCCGACTTTGCCCAGATCATCTGTCTGCTCTCACATCCGAAATGGAAAGGATCCTTCCTGTTCATTCTTTGAATTTCAGAAACAGCTCTTTCAAGTTCAATTTTCTCCCCTGCCCAGAGAGCATATTCCAGTGCCTTATCTGAAATCCGTGCACATCTTTCAGCATCACGCTGAATTTTCCCTGCTGATTCAAGCAGCTCACGCGAAAGTTCTGTCAGATGCTCAATTTCAGCTGAAAATTTTGTACCCGACTTTTCATATTTATCTCTAACATTTGAATTACGGATTACTCTTGATTTAGCAAATTCATAATTAAGATTTAAAGACTTGTTGATATCATTTACAGAATAAAATTCTCCTCCATTATCGGCCGCGAGCATAATAAATCCAAAATTTTCCACAAACCATCTTGTGTTAACAGAAAATCTATCGTTGGATACATCACGGGGAACCAATATACCGTCCTGTGTAACCTGTACAGATGATTTGAAAGGATCTTCGTTAACATCCGTCAGATAAGCAAAATCCATTTTTGGCATCCATGGATGCGGGAAGGGACGGAACAACAGATCCGTTTCTTTTCTAATAACAGGAGATTTTGCCAAGTTCTTAAACAGTGGACCGGAAGCAGCAATAGCAATGGCGCTCAAGGCACCGGTCTTCAGAAAATTTCTTCTTGATTGTATCTTCATTTTATTTATGTTGAATTTAAGTTGACGAGCAGAACAAGTTTTAGCAAGATTACTATTGGCAGGATTACAAGTTCCAGGACTTTTTCAGATTCACAAGTCTGTCGCAGGCAGATTTCTTTTCACCCATAGGTGAACGCAGCAGTCCTCCATATTTAAGAAATCCTTTAGGATCGACAAAGTCATACCAGTTAGCTGCTTCAATAAATTGTTTACTATAGCCGTATGTAAAAATACTTTCAAGCCAGTCGGCCTGCAGCTCCTCATCCCAGTGGCGGTGCCATTCATACGGTTTAGTACTGAAATCCTCATCCTGTTCGGTGAACTCCTGAGTAATTCCTCGAGAAGGAGCACCTACTTCTGCAAGCTGAACCTTTTTTCCCAATTGTTCATAACGTTCAACTGATTGAATTGCTTCAGTCAAGGTTCTTTGAACGAAGTACACCTGAACACCGACAATATCAAAATCGACTCCTGCTTCAATAAGTTGTTCAGTAAACTGATGCGGTGTACGCTGTGGAAATTTAGCATCAAGCTCGTGCCATTTCCCGAGTTGAACATAATCAGCGAAGGGACAGCAATTATTTATCAGCAGCCGGATATTTGGATTTACAGATCTGGCAGTAGCGCAGGCAAGTTTTGTTAATTCTATTGCCTGTTCCTGGTTTAACTGAACCTGATTTGCCCAGTCGTGCATTTCATTTACAACCTCCCAGACTTCAATCTCATCGCCATAATGTGAAACAACTTCTTTAATATGTTTCTCCACATATTTTAATAACTGCGGATAAGATTTTTTCTCAAGCCATTCGGGAGTAACCCATGTATGAGTCCAGAATAAAGGTCTTCCTTCTACCTTTACATTTTTCTTTTTCAGTATAAATAAAAGCTCATCTCTCTCTTTGAATTTTTTATTTCCCTCTTCCGGCTCGAAATCGATAAAATCTCCCTTAAGATAATGTGTGATAGTAGCATAATTAAAAAGCTCAGTAAATCTTTCAAGAAAAAGCTCTTTGCTTTCCATCTGGTAATAACCGCGTGAGTCGCATCCGAAAAGAAAATCTTTTCTGACAGGATTATTTGATATATCATACCGTGCCTTATCCACTTCAATCATTTCACTTGCAGTAATTGAATATTTAAGAGAGGCCTGCGCATATGCGGCACATATCTCCTGATTCCTTTTATTTCTTTCCGCATCGTTAAATAGTTCTGAAGAAAGAGATATAAGATGTTTAATCTCTGAGGCGGGTCTCCATCCCGATTTTTTGAATTGAAGGATACGTTCTCTGTTTCTGGTTACTCTTGTTTTTGCAAGCTCATAATTCAGATTCAAAACTTTTTCACCTGATTTTGGAAGTTCATATAATTCTCCACCATTATCAGCCGGAATAAACAAATAACCATAACCTTCAATATTCCATCTGACACTGATTGAGAATTTTTCTTTGCCTTCTGCGTTACCAATAATGATTCCGGAATCCGTTAATTTAATATCAGATTTGAAGGCATCTCCTTTCTCATCGAGTGTCATCAGGAAGTCAAATAAATGCGGACCTCTTCCCTTTTGTACTAAGTATGGTTTGAATATCAAAGTTCCAGGCATAGGGGTAAGACGGAAAATTAGTT
>DATICR010000117.1:0-5625 GCA_035456745.1 Ignavibacteriaceae bacterium | reverse complement strand
TATTATTTCAGGAGTGATTTTCGGCGTTCTTACTTTTTTATTAAGTGTCGAGTTTACTCAAAGGGGAAAATCAGCTGCACAAAGTAGCACAAAGAAATCACAAAGAACACGACGAAATCATTTTTAGTTACTCAACGAAATTACTTATTTAAGAGGGCTTAAAATCTTACATCATTTTTAAGAAACACAAAGTCATCGCTGAAGCGATTTTAATAAAGCTCACAAAGCTATATTTAGAATTTCATAAATGAAATTCCTACAGAGATCTGATTTTTTACAAAATCAGATCTCTTTTTTAATAAACTTTTAAATGCAAAAAATTTATTTCCCAAAATCGGGATCAACATCAACCGCTGAACTGTTAGTAACATTTGTAAGACCAGTGCCATCAGGGTACATTGTATAAATTTCATAATTCCCATCTCTTGCAGTTGACCAGGTAATCTGGTTTGTAACTGATGACCAGCCTGGTTCGGCATCATCCGCCCCGTTATATGTAAGTCTTAAAATGCCGGTACCATCTGCGTTCATTGTATATATCTCAAAATTTCCGTCGCGGTTACTGCTGAACACGATTTGTTTACCGTTAGGTGACCACATAGGATCAAAATCGAAAGCAGCATTATTTGATAAATCAGTTACTCCAGTTCCGTCATCATTCATAACAAAGGTATCAGGATCTCCATCACGCTCACTTGTAAAAGCAATTTGTTTTCCACACCAGGCAGGGTCATAATCTTTAGCGGCATTATTGGTAATATTAGTAAGTCCTGTTCCATCTTCATTCATAATATATATTTCACTATTGCCATCGCGATCAGACACAAATGCTATCTGACTTCCGTTTGGAGACCAGCAGGGGCCATCATCTTTAGCGGGATTATTAGTGAGATTGGTAAGGCCTGTCCCATCTGAATTCATAACGTATATTTCCCAATTCCCGTCTCTGAAACTCTCGAATACAATCTGTTTACCATTTGGAGAGATTGCCGGTTCTCTGTCATCAGCGGAATTAAAAGTCAACCGGGTTAAGCCTGTTCCATCTGAATTCATTTCATATATTTCAAAATTACCTTCTCTATTACTTGCAAAAGCAATTTTAGCATTATTGCCTTTTGATATGGTCTGTCCCGATATATCATTAACCGGTTCAAGTGGATTACTTTTACTGCAGCCATTTATGATAAGAGTAAATATGACTATGGCAATCCAGGAAAATATTAACCTGAAGGAAAGCCAATATCCGGGTAAACGGGATTGAGATCTTTTTATCGCCTTTTCAATTTTCATAATACACTTCTCCTTTCGTGAGTGATCTACTAATTATAAATTTATATCATTTCCATTTTCATAATATCAAAATTTTAACGTGCTTACTTAATCATCAGCATCTTTTTCGTTGAAATAAAATTACCTGCTGTCAGCCTGTAGATATATAATCCGCTGGCGAGATGAGAACCGTCGAAAGTGACCTGATAATATCCTGCCTGCTGGTTTCCATTAACCAGACTTGCTACTTCCCTTCCAAGAATATCATACACTTTAAGCTGAACGAATGCGAGCTGGGGAACAGAATATTTAATAATTGTTGATGGGTTGAATGGATTAGGATAATTCTGATCCAAGGCAAATGTATTTGGCAGCTCAGTTAACCGTTCACCAGATTTTTTAGTCAACGATTCGATAGAATCTATTATTGCATTTGCCATGTCAATAAGGGGTTGTGCTTGTGCGGCCGTCAGGGATCCACCGCTAACAAGATCATTCAACTGAGCTATAAAATCCTCCAGAGTATTTACGACTGCCTGATATTTACTTTTATTATAATTTTTTAACGCATTCGCAATTTTTGAATTAAGACTGTTTTTATTACCGTCATTAAGCGGAAGAGCATTTATCATTGATGTAAGACTTTGAAGAGCGTCAGTTACTATCAGAGCTGTAATTGTTACGGAGTCAGGTGCGCTTTTAAAATAACCGTCATAAACAACCAGCCGGATAATATATGAACCTGCTATATCTGCTATAAATGATGGATTGACTATTGTACTATCCGACAGAGAAGCAGTGCTGCCGGAAGGTTTGCTGATTAGACTCCATGTATAGGTCAGTACATCCCCATCCTGATCACTTGAACCGCTGCCATCCAGATTTACGGTATTTCCAACTACCACCGGTTGGTCGGGTCCCGCATCAGCGATACCGGGGTGGTCTGCTGCGCAAGCATCAAATCTCTGAAGCAATTCAGCCGGAGGATCGTCTGCATTATCCTGGAAAAAGTAGCTACCTTGCAGACCGCAATTTTGAGCAAGAGCGGTCAACCCGGAAAAATCGGTCAGGCTGCTGTTATTAAAAACCGATAAGTCCAATCCAATATAAGTACAACCGGAGAGTCCATTTAAATTCGCGAGAAATTCATTCCCGTTTATACTTAAACTCTGACCGATGGAAGTAAGATTGGAGAGTCCATCAATATTTGTTAAATGGTCATTATCTTCGATTCCAACCGAAACACTTGCAGATTGAAGGTTCGATAATCCGTCAATATTAGTTAAAAGATAATCACCCAAAATACTTATACCCCCAATCGATGTAAGGGACGATAATCCGTCAAGGTTTGGCAAAGCACGGTCATTCTGGATTGCAAGTAAAATTGAGACTGTAGTCAGATTAGAAAGGCCGGCAATACTTGTCAATGCTTCATTACCGGTTATATCAATTTCTTCCACTGAAGTTATACCTGAAAGTCCGTCAAGATTAGTAAGGGCAGGATCATCACTTATGGTTATCGTATGGCCAACTGAAGTAAGATTTGATAATCCGCTTATGTCTGTTAACGAGGAATCAATTACTATTTGCAAATATGTACCGACAGATGTAAGTGAAGAAAGTCCATCAAGATTTGTGATAGTATGGGGAGTACTTTCCTCAACCTTCAGAAGACCGGTTACAGATGTATAGTTGAAATTATCGATATCAGATTGAGTAGTAAGAATTAAATCTCCGTTATAAGTTTGTGCATTTAATTCTACACAGAACACCAGAGAGAGAATAAATGTGAATATGATTAATGAGATAATATAATCAGGGTAACATGGTCTTTTCATAATAACCTCCATTATCATCAAAATTTTTAAAATCAGTTTCGGAATTCAATTAAAGGCGATTCAAAACCGTGCAGGGATAAGTATAATCATATCCCTGCACATCCAATAGAAAATTTTACACGGAATTTTTATTATTATTTCCCCCACGCAGCATAATCATCTGTAGTTGAATTATTTGTCAAGTTTGTTATACCAGTGCCATCAACATTCATTACATAAACCTCAGCATTAAAATCACGATATGATGTAAACGCAATTTGTTTGCCATTTGGTGACCAGGCATGGGAATAATCTCCGTTAGGATTAAAAGTAAGGCGTGTTGCTTCGCTTCCATCGGTGTTCATTACATAAACCTCTGGCAGCCCTCCATCTCTCTCGCTATCGAATGCAATTTTATCACCACTGGGAGCCCAGACGGGATCAAATTCAGGGGCGGCGGTAAATGTCAGTCGGGTTAATCCTGTTCCGTCCGAGTTCATCTTATAAATCTCATAATTACCATCGCGCAAACTTAAAAATGCGATCTGATTTCCGTTGGGTGAAGCGGTAGGAGCATAATCTGCAGCCTGATTATTAGTCAACCTCGTTAAACCGGTGCCATCCGAAAACATTGAATAAATTTCATAATTTCCGTCCCGGTTAGTTTGAAATGCTATTTGAGAATTTGACAGCCATGTTGGCCATGAATCATCAGCAGGGTTAATAGTTAATCTTGTAAGTGATGTGCCATCAGTATTCATAACATAGATTTCAGAATTACCATCACGTTGACTTACAAAAGCAATTTGTTTACTATTTGGTGAGAAGGCTGGATTTCCATCATAAGCGGTACTATTAGTAATTCTTATCAGATTGCTACCGTCCGTATTCATCGTATATATTTCTGCATTACCATCCCGCCAAGTCGTGAAAGCTATAGTGCCGCTGGCTGATTTTGCAAAAATATCTGAATTATCCTGGACAGGGTTTACAACCTGATCCTTCTGGCATCCGCTCAATAATAATGACGATACACCTAATGCCAGAATAAAACAAAACATAATTATCCCTGCATTCCACATTTCCTTTTTCATAGCTAGCTCCTTTCATTAATACATTATTTTTAATTGGGTGTTTGGTATTATTTTGATTCTCATGGATTCCTGACTTTCAGATTAAGCATAAAGCACATAGAAAATGCGGTCCAATGTCATTATCAGACTTTCGGGTTAAATTTTCAAAAGGGATTATTGTTTTATAAAAGTACTATTTGCAGGGAGGGATAAAATATTGAAAAATATTTTTGGATTTATCAGGAAAGTTGATGAATGTCAATTGTTGACGATATTGGAACACTAATTACTTTTTAGTTGCACAAAGGGCTCAAAGTACACACAAAGCACTCAAAGAAAATTTTTAGTTCACAAAGAAAATTACAAAAGTACACAACGTTAAGATTGACCGACTTCGTCGGTAGGTTCACAAAGTTAGAAGAACTTTTTATTATGAAATTTTTTCTTCTTGTGTACTTTGTAACTTTGTGACTAAATTATTTAATTACGAATTAACGAATTATCGAATTCAATTCGAATATTCGAGAATTCGTAAATATGATTTTTTTTATTTTGACCAACAAAAATGAGAGCCAGCCTGCAGATTCATTCGGAATTCGGTATTACTTTAATCCTTCACAATCCTTTTCGCTCACGTCAGGAGACGTGAGCTACGGGGATACCTTCGGAGATATGAGGATAACAGTAGAATTAATCTGCGCCTATTAACACAAAGCTTGCCCAGGATCGGGGTCTGGCTAAAGAATTATTTTTTATTAATGTTAGTCTGGCATCACGCAATGCCCGGCTATAATCTTCACCCGATAAAATATTTTTATAAAAATCTATCATCAGTTCACTGGTTTGTTTATCCGGAATTTTCCACAAGGAAAATATTATATTTGATGCTCCGGCATAGAGGAATCCTCTTGTCAATGCCATCATTCCTTCACCTTTTATCAGTTTACCCAGTCCGCTTTCACAGCTGCTTAGAACGACAAGGTCAGCTTTCAGATCAAGATTATATGTTTCCGCCGCATATAATATACCATCTTCCGAAGCTGCAGAATCCTGAGGTTGTGCAAACACAATAGCCGACAGGTCAGGGTGAGATTCATTTATAAAACTATGCGAGGCAATATGAATAATTTTATAATTTTTTGCATTTTTCTTAAATGATTCCTCGGTAGCGTCCGAATGAAAATAACCTATATCGGATAATTTATCTGAGGAGCGGGCGTAAAGATTTAAAATTGATTTAACCTCCCACTCGCTATATTTCAGTTCATTAAATTTTTTCCCATCCGGTGAAATCGATCTGTAAGTGCTATTAGTATCTGCAGCCTGTACAGCAAGGGATGTTAAGTCAAGATTTTTTGGCGAGATTCTGCTGTCTGAAAAAACGGGTGCATATCCGATAAAATTATCCGGGATATTTTTATTAAAAGCTGCCAGTTCCTTTTTAAGGCTGTTGGCATACAGGTATG
>DATICR010000116.1:0-6675 GCA_035456745.1 Ignavibacteriaceae bacterium | reverse complement strand
GTTAATCATATCTCTTGTTACAATACCTCTTGCCTTGCCATCAATTAAAACAAGATCAAGCATTTCATGGCGGGGATACATTTTAACTTTACCAAGACCTACCTGCCGCATTAGGGCGTTATAAGCGCCAAGAAGGAGCTGCTGCCCCGTCTGCCCTCTTGCATAAAAAGTACGCGAAACCTGTGCACCGCCGAAAGAACGGTTGTCAAGCAGTCCGCCGTATTCCCGTGCGAAAGGTACTCCCTGAGCAACACATTGATCGATAATATTATCACTCACTTCTGCCAGTCTGTATACATTAGCCTCACGCGATCTGTAATCTCCGCCCTTAATTGTATCATAAAAAAGGCGGTATACACTATCACCGTCATTCTGATAATTTTTGCTGGCATTTATTCCACCCTGTGCAGCAATACTGTGGGCACGTCTCGCACTATCCTGGAAACAGAATGACTGTACATTATAACCGAGCTCGGCAAGAGAAGCACCAGCGGATGCTCCGGCTAAACCCGTACCTACTATTATTATATTATATTTTCTTTTATTTGCCGGATTAACAAGCTTCATACTGAATTTATGGTTTGTCCATTTTTCAGCTAATGGTCCGGCAGGAACTTTTGATTCTAATTTCATTTTTATCTTCCTCCTCCCAGTATGAAATACAAAGGAATTAATGCAAATCCCGCACAAATCAATATTGAAACGACAACTCCAAATCCTTTTATGAACGGGGTATATTTGTTATGCCTTAATCCCAATGTCTGAAATCCGCTTTGAAATGCATGAACCAGGTGAAATGCAAGTAATATCATAGCGACTATATACATTATTGACCAGCCTGTATTTTGAAATTTTGCTACAGCAGCATCATACATTGTATTGGCCGGATTTCCAAAGCGGGAAGGTATAAAGAAATCAAGCAGGTGAAGGACAAGGAATATACCAACAACAATCCCGCTCTGTATCATAAACCTGGAATAAAAACTGCTGTTTGCAGAAGGATTGGTAACCTCATATCCAATGTCCCTTGCACTCCTGTTTAAGAACCAAAGCCTTATGCCGTTTAAAATGTGATATATAAAAGCAATAAAAAGTACAACTTCAATAATCCTGACAGGAATATTAAAATTGCTTGCCATGAACTCGGCATAGGCATTAAACGGTCCACCTGTTGGTGCAAGAATGAAAAGATTAGCAACCAGATGAATAATAAGATAGATATATAGGAACAAGCCCGTGACAGCCATGATCAGCTTTTTCCCCAGGCTCGAGTCGATAAACGAAATGAACCAACCCATTAAAAATTCTCCTTTGTAAAACGATAACTTTTTGGTAAGTACGAACAGGATGTTATTTGTAGTGACAAAATTATTTTAAAACATCAATGTTAGGTTTCAATTGGTACGGAATTAAAATCGTACATAAATCAAACAAAATTATTTATATCATAGAAGAAAAGCAATTTATATAGAAATTTTATGACCTGTAATAATTTATTGTATGTGAGTTTAGGACTTTGTTGATCATAGCGACCATGTTTTCTGGGTGTTCTTGCACTTCTTATTTTTATTTAAATCATTCAAATAAAAAGGAGCCCAATTTGGAGGGCTCCTCGTTTATTAAGCACTGAATTACTTGATCAACAGCATTTTCTTTGTTTGCGAATAATTTTGAGTAGTCAATCTATAGATGTAAACTCCGCTTGCCAGAGAATTACCGTTGAAACTTACCTCATATCTTCCGGGGATTTTTGTTTCGCTGGCAACTAAAGTTTTCACTTTTTGACCCAATATATTATAAACAGAAAGTTCAACATTGGTTCTCTCAGGTAAATCGAACCTTATAGTAGTTGTTGGGTTAAAAGGATTTGGATAATTGTTGTATAATGAATATTCTGTCGGAATAAATTCTTTTGTTGTTTTATTCCCTTCTGCTCCAAATCTTGATTTAATAAGTTCATTCAACCTCTGCTGCATTTCACGAGGTCCTTTTACCAGATATTTCTTATACATACTCTTACCCAGAGTTGTATCATTGCCATTCTGTGCCAGAAGTGAAGTTGTCATTGCATCTATTTCTGCAAACATTGCCTCTTCGGAGTCCGGATTTTGATTTATTATATCTGCAAAACCATTAATGGCATTAATATATTGTCTTTCATCCACCAGAGTCAGTAAAGCAAGCTGACTTACAATTTTTATCATTCCCGAATCTGCCATTGATTCAAGATTCGTATTAAATAAATCCCTTAAAGAGGCTAATGCAGTGCTGTCTGAATTCTGCAGTCTTGCAGATCTGTATAATTCCAAATAAGCCACTTCACTTGAAGTATCTCCGGGGGATAAAGTAATTATGGAATTATAAATTGCATCGGCGGAAGGATACTCCCGGTTTATCATATATTCTGCTGCCTGCGCATATTGAATATCAGTATTAGTAATTGTTTGGCTTGGTAAACCCTAAGAATAAACGGTGTCAAGCGTGTTGCCGTCATTATCCTGCATTACTAAAGGAATATCTCCGCTAAATGTACAGGGCTCTGAATAATAAGGGCTATACTTAACCGTTAATCCTCCAAACCTTGCAGTATATACAGTATCGCCCCAGCAGTTATACCTTGCACTTATTCTATTAGTAGTTGTTCCATTCATCAGAAGTAAAGTAGTCTCCAGTGGATGCTGGGGTATCCTATCATCAGCGATTAAATTGCACCCGCTCTCCATCTGAATGTTTGAATTATTAAAGTATATTTCAGATCCGTCATCATTACTACTGCCTGATCCCTCCTCAGTGTAACCACCATTTTCGAAGATAGAGTTATATCCAGAAACCGGATACTGGTTAGGGGGATGTCCTATAAGAGATGCTCTTAAATCAGGAATTGAACCATACCCTACATAAATCCCGTTTATTAGATTCCCGTAGATTTCATTGGCTCCCACCAAAGGAGATGAATTTGCGAGAGACAGCCCGATTGAATGACCGATAATAGAATTATTCCTCAGATTACCGTTACAACTGCTTAAGAAAATTCCGGGCATTGATCCGGAGTTTGAATATAAATAATTATAAATAATCTGGGCACCGGGTATCTGGCTTAGGCTTATAATGTCCAATATGCTTGCCCAAAATATCCTTTCATTCTATTTGCAATTCTTTGTACCTGATACCATTCCGGGTATGGAAGATAATCGTGTTCGGGTACTGCTACCAAAGCTCTCACCGTATCTTGTTTATCGTTAAATAAATGAGAATAATAATCTTCATAAAATATTCCGTGAACACCGTGGGCAAGTGCAAGCATTGTCTCAGCATTGATCTCATTTGAATTCGGCAAGTTATTTCTGGTCAAACAGGATCTTACTTTATTAACAACATTTTTTTAGATGATGTAAAAGTTTTGCTTTCTCCTTTTGCTTCTATAGTATAAAAATAAACGCCTGACGTTAATCCCTTAGCATCTAATTTTACAGATTGATACCCGGCTTCAAATGAATTGTTTATTAATGTCTCAACTAACTCTCCAATCACATTAAAGATATTAATCCTGATATTCGATTTTTCCGGTAGTGTAAAACTGATTGTCGTTGATGGATTGAAGGGATTTGGATAATTCTGTGAAAGACTAAACTCTGCCGGAGCTTTAACTTCAACTTCCACTTCTCTGCTATAAATTATTTGCCCGCCTAAATCTATCTGTTTCAGTCTGTAATAATAGATACCCGGTGTAAGGATTTTATCTTCAAAATAATAACTGATATTTTCAGTGGTGCTTCCGTTTCCTCCTACAAAGCCCACTTTTTTAAATTCACTTTTAATTCCGGTCATACTATTTAACGAAGATCTTTCAATCTCAAATCCTTTATTGTTAATTTCTGTTGCTGTGGACCATTTGATTAAAACTTCATCTTTATTTGTATTTGCTTCGAACGAGGCAAGCTCAACGGGAGTGCCGGTCTGTGAAACTTCCATTACTGCATTATATATATTTAATCTTCCGCCGGTAACCGTAATTCCTTCTAGTGCAGGAATAGTATCAACTGCTGCAAAAAGATAATCTCTGAATAATAGTGCTCCTGCAGCAGGATCATTTTTATAGATATTCATCAGGTTTAAATCAGCCCCAGCATACATCAAAGCTATCGCACCGGCAACATGCGGGGTTGCCATCGAAGTGCCGGTAAGATTAGAATAAGAATTACCCGGTACTGTAGAAAGAATGCTCGTCCCGGGCGCACCAAGATCAATTGTTTCAAGCCCGTAAGCCGCACCGCTGTTTTTTAAATCATTGTTGGTGGTATTGGTTACTGAAATCATCCAGGGACTTGGACAAGCGGTCGGTATATCACCTGATACATCAACATTAATATTTAGATTTGCTGTTGCTGCACAACTCAGGATTCCCTGTACGCCCATTGAATCGTACATTGCACACCAGATTGGATAATCTTCCGGCTGCCCGAAATCAACTCCGAAGGATGAATTCGTTGACACAATAAAAGCTCCTTCGCTTCCATTGGACTCATTATACCTGGCTCTCATTTCCAGTACATATGCATATCCGGCTACTACTATCGCTTCCGTACCGGATGATGCCGCAACCGGCATTACCTGTGTGTACCAGTTTACTCCGGAAACTCCTAGACCATTATTGCCGTGAGCAGCAGCTATGCCCGATACATGTGTCCCGTGAAAATCTGATGGAACATTCCCGTTATTATTGTATGCATTCCATCCGCGAAAATCATCTATGTAACCATTGCCGTCATCATCAATTCCATTATTTGGAATTTCAGCGTAGTTATGCCAGTATGTTAGATCCTGATGATTCAGATCGCATCCGCCGTCAACAATTGCTACTACAATAGTATCTCCTAAAACGGTAACTCCTCCTGTTGCAATACCCCACGCTTCGGGTGCATCTATATCTGCATCAGGAGTACCTCCGGTCTGTCCTGTGTTGTTTAGTGCCCATTGCTGATTGAACATCGGATCCGATGGTATGGTGTCTTGTATTGAATTGCCGTTCCTGGGGTGAACATAATGGTTAAACTGAACAATATTTACATTTTTGTTTTGCCTGATTTGAAATAATACATCCTCAGATGATATCCTGCCGGTATTATATTCAAATAACCGGATGTTCATTCTGGCTGAAAGAAGTCTTATATCCGTTAAATCAATGGATCTGAATGATTCCTTCAAATTCTGAAGTGAAGCTCCTGGTTTTAACTGTATAATTAATTCCCCACTCACATAATTTGTTTCCTGTGAAGGAGCAGCAGAACTAAAAATTACCATAAAGAAAAATGCAGTAAATATTTTTTTCATTGATCCTGGCTTTCTGAAAATGGAATAGTAAGTATTTAAATGCGAATGAAAATACGGAATTTTATTTAAAAGAGGTAAGAAAAAATTAAATTGCCTAGCGAAATCATTTTTGTTTCTTTTACTTCTGCCCATTTAAAGACTTGCCGACTGATGACTTGCTCCAACTTTTTTGCCTATTGCTTCTGCCTACTTTTATCTATACCGAGTTCCTTCACTATCAGCCAGACTTTCTTAATAAAAAAGTAAATGCGCCTACTTTGCCGATCGAAGCGAAGCTCCTGCTTACTATTTTTGCCTACTGCCTATTGCCCCTGCCTACTGCTCTTGCCTACTGCCTATTGCCTATTGCTTCTGTCTACTATCTATTATGGAGAGTAAGTTTTTCTGTTCCTCCCTTTTCCCATACCAAGTTGTTTAGGTAATGTTTCATCATTGAATTCATTCGTAAATGAATCATTGTTAACCTGTCCGACATTCGACTCATGAATTTCCGGATTTAAGGAATAAGAAGTTCTTGCTGCAATTATGGCTGCTTTAAATCCGGCAATTTCTCTTTCTATTACAGAAACCGGTCTGTTTATCTTACCCATTGCATACTGCTGAACCGTATCCATTATCTCCTCCGCTTTTCTTTGTAATTGTTCTGCCGATGTTCTGGAATTTTTGATAAGATTATTGGTGTTTTTCCTGGCCCTGTCTAAAATTTTTTCAGATTTTGACTTTATATCTTCTTTAATTTCTTTTCGGCTTTTGGGACTCAAAACCATCACTGCAGAAATACCCAGAATACCTCCAATAAATAAAGCTGTAACATTTAAGCCTTTTTCATGTTCTGCCATAGTACCCTCTCTTGTTTTTCCTTCAATATAAGATATTTATATAAAATATTCTGTGCGGAATGAATGATTTTTAAGCCCCAAAATCTACTAATTCATCAATTCGTAAATCTATATCAAATTACCTTTGTGCCCCCGATCTTTCGTGGTAGTGATAGTTAGTGTTTTATAGCCTTATAAAATATTCGTCCCAACATAATTCCTCGATCTGCTTATACCCCAATTCATTAATAATTTGGATATATTGTGACTGTATCTTTTTAATTTATTAAATAATTAAGAGGAAAAAATATGTGGAAAGAGTTTAAAGAATTCGCCATGAAGGGGAATGTCATTGATATGGCAGTTGGTTTTATAATAGGTGCTGCCTTCGGAACTATAGTAAAATCACTGGTTTCAGATATTATTATGCCCCCTATAGGTTTGCTTCTTGGCAATGTGGATTTCAGTCAGTTGTTCGTTGTAATTAAAGAAGGGACCACAGCAGGTCCGTATCCAACTGTGGATG
>DATICR010000115.1:0-12799 GCA_035456745.1 Ignavibacteriaceae bacterium | reverse complement strand
AATTATTTGTGGAATCAACAATATTCAGAGGCAGATCAGTAAAAACATTATGAATTTCATTATTAATATTTTTAACTACCCGGGGGAAAATTTCAGCAGGTATCGACTGAAGCTCAGTTCTAACAAGAACGCCTGTTTCACTTCCGAACGTTCTTAATTCAACAGTACCCAATCCGATATTATCTACAGACTGTCTTATCTCGGCAATTTCAACCGGTTTATCAAACTGAAGTACAATTTCGGTACCTCCTTTAAAATCAATTCCGAACACCAGCCCCCGAAATATTATATTAAGTAATCCAATAAGAAAAATAGAAATAGATATTATATAGAAGAGTTTTCTTTTGCCTAAAAAGTCAACATTTAAGTGTTCAAATATTCGCATTTATTAAATAGCTCCTTAAAGAGTAAAATTTGATTAGCCGATTGTAATTTTTTGACCTTTAGCTACCATTAAGTCGAACACAAGACGTGCAATTACTAATGCACTGAACATACTGGCAGCAATTCCTATCATTAACGTAAGTGCAAATCCTTTTATTGGTCCTGTTCCGAATTGATAAAGAATTATACCGGTAATAAAGGTTGTTATATTGGAGTCAATAATTGCTGAGTATGCCTTTGAAAAACCGCTGTCTACAGATGCTTTTATGGTTTTACCGGTTGAGAGTTCCTCCCTGATTCTTTCGTATATAAGAACGTTTGCATCCACGGCCATACCTATAGTTAGAATTATACCTGCAATACCCGGCAATGTCAATGTAGCATTAAATCCTGCAAGTATTCCAAGAATAAATAATATAGTGAAAACAAGAGATGCAGCGGCAATCGTACCTGCTCTTTGATAATAAAATATCATAAATATACCAATAATAATATAACCGATTACTGCAGAGCTGAATCCGGCATTAATTGAATCCTGTCCGAGTGACGGTCCTACAACTCTGTCTTCAATAATGTCAACAGGAGCGGGGAGAGCGCCGGCCTTCAAAACAATTTCAAGCAGTTTTGCTTCATCCATACTTTGGATGCCAGTAATCTGGGATCTTCCTCCGGTGATTTTTGTCTGTACATTCGGAGCTGAGTATACGAGGCCGTCAAGAATAATAGAAATTCTGTGATTAACATTGGCTCCTGTTATTCTGGCCCATTCAGCAGCACCTTCAGAATTCATTTCCATATTTACTTCAGGCTGTGAAGTATTCGGATCAATATTAGCCTGGGCATTTGTAATTACACCACCTGTTAGTTCAGGTTTCTTATTTACGCAATAAAGCTGATATATCGGTTGTCCATCCTGGTAGGTCACAGGTTTTGCTGAAAAATCAAATTCAATATTGTCAGGAATTACTCTTTGCACATCGGGTCTGTTAAGAATTAATTCAAGTTTGTTTCTTTGATCTTCCCTAACATAGGCATCTGCACTTCTTCCCTGAGGATCTATCATTGCTATTGCAAAGAACGGATGTTCTTTTGCAAATTCCTCTTCTGATAACTGTTTCTTGGAGGTATCATTCTGTGCAACATTAGTATCGGATGTAACTTTTGAGGTATCGTTTGAAGCACTGGTTTTTGTTTTTGAAGTATCGGCTGCAGTTGTGTCCTCTATGGATTTCCCGGCCAATACATTATCAATCTTTTTCATTACTGAAAATGTGAAATCAGGATCCTTTAAAAGTTTAAATTCAAGTAAAGCAGTTCCCTGTAGTAATTGTTTAGCTTCCTCCTCACGTGCAACTCCGGGTAATTCAACTATTATTCTCCTTGTGCCCTGTCTTTGTATAGAAGGTTCGGAAACACCATACTGGTCAACTCTGTTCCTTATAATTTCAATTGCTCGCGAAACAGCATCATCGGCATCTTTTTTCAAATCGCTGATTATTGTAGCATCATCCTGACGGATATTACCGAAATATCTGCTGAGCCGGATCCCTCTCTGCTGAAACCGCCTTCCCATTATGTCGACTATCGATTCTTCCGAAGTGGCGGCTTCTTTTTCAGATTCATTCATTACCTGTTTAAAAGTATTGTCCGGATTCTTAGCTAATTTTTCAAGCAATTTTGCAGTGTTGACCTCAAGAACAATCCGCATACCTCCCTGAAGATCGAGACCAAGCTTTATTCTTTTGGAACGGGCAGAAACAAAAGAAGGATTTGCATTTTTCATACTGTCTTCAACAGTTTGAAGTCTCTTATTAACATCGTTTGACGTGAGAGAAGGATCATCCTTTTTTAACTCTTGTCTTTTAATATCAAGAACTTTATTCATCACTTTTGTGTTCTGATAATCAACAAAGGTGGGATATAAAAGATACAGACAAAGTGCAATTACTCCCAGAATAATGATTATTTTGAATCTGAATTCTTTCATATTTAGCTTATTTCTGAATGAGTTGTAAAAAATAATTAAGAGCCAAAATTACCTTATAAGGGTAAGAAAGTCAATGAAAAATAAGATAAAAGATTAAAGTCCAAAGATGAAGGTAAGAAGATCAGAAGCCGGAGGTCAAACGTCAGGGATCAGAAAATTCATGGAAAAAGATTAATTAGATTTCAGAAAGCGTTCTTTTAATTAATCTTTCAAATTTTGATTTCACCTTATTTGCTGTTTCGGTTACTTCGGTATGAGTTAATTTTTGGTCTGATATTCCTGCCGCATAATTAGTTATACAGGAAATTGATGCGGTTTTTAATCCCCTCATGGCTGCATAATATGTCTCCGGCACTGTTGACATTCCAACCGCATCTGCTCCGAAGTTTTTTGCCATTTTGATTTCAGCAGGAGTTTCGTAAACAGGTCCTTTATTATACCAGTAAACTCCTTCTTTGAGTGAAATATTTTCTGAAATGGCAGCCTGCCTGATTATCTTATTCAGTTCCGTTGAAGGAAAATTTATAAAGTTTTGTTTTTTAATTGTATCCGGAATTCCTGTTAATTCTGCTATTTCTTTTTTCAGATTTATTCCTATAAATGATGTCGTAAGCATAAGGTCGCCCGGAATAAATTCGGGATTAATACCACCGGCAGCATTTGTGGCAATAAAATATTCGGCCTTCAGTAATTCGGAAATATAAGCCGGAAGAATACATTGGGATAAAAGGTATCCCTCATAAAAATGAATCCTGCCCTGGAATAATAATAGCTTTTTCTTTCCGGATTCTGCAAAATGGATGCTGCCTTTATGACCGTGTATTGTGGAACGCGGATACGATGGTAATTCCAAAGTTGATATTGTTTTTATTACTTCAATGCTCTCTGCAAAATCTCCAAGTCCGCTTCCCAGGATTATAGAAATCTCCGGCCCGAATGGGGCTTCTTTTTTCACGTATGCAATTAAATCTTTGTATTTAAAATCCAGGTCGATCATAGATTAGAATAAAATCCCTGCCAGTGTTGCCGTCATCAATGTTGCAAGAGAACCACCGAGAACAGCTTTAAGTCCAAGCGATGCGATGTCTGTCTTTCTGGCCGGTGCGAGCGGACCAAGTCCCCCAATCTGGATTCCTATGGAACTGAAATTTGCAAAACCGCATAAGGCGTAAGTTGCCATTAAAATGGATTTTGGATCAATTATGCGGTTTGTCTCAATTAAAGTGCCGAGATCAAGATAAGCTACAAATTCATTTAGTACTATTTTGGTTCCGAGAAGGCTTCCGAAGTTTAAAGCATCATGCCAGGGGACACCGATTCCAAAAGCCAAAAATTGTAACACCCATCCGAGCACTAGTTGAAAGTTTAATGGTTTGCCATAGACATTCATTAAATTCCGGTTCCATCCGGTAATATCGCCTAATCCCTGAAGCAGATAATTTATCAAGGCGATTAAAGCAATAAATGCTATCAGCATTGCTCCGACGTTTAATGCGAGCATTAATCCATCAGATGCGCCATTAGATGCCGCTTCAACAATATTTGAAGCATTTTTTTCAATTTTTACTTTAACAGTTCCCTTTGTCTCCGGATCAGATGTTTCAGGAAAAAGAATTTTCGAAATTACCAGAGCAGCCGGTGCTGCCATAACACTGGCTCCAAGCAGTTGTGTGGCAAAGAGTCGTTGTGCTTCTTGAAGCGGAATCCCATGAGATTGTGCATATGAACTTCCAAGTATTTGAATATATGCAGCCATTACACCGCCGGCAATTGTTGCCATGCCGCCTATCATTATAGTCAGTATTTCACTTCGGGTCATTCCCTTAATAAAAGGTTTAATCATTAATGGAGCTTCAGTCTGGCCAACAAAAATATTGGCAGTACAGGAAAGGGTTTCCGCTCCGCTTGTTCCCATAAATTTTGCCATTACCCATGCCATGGCCTGTACTATCCTCTGCATTATTCCAAGATAATAGAGAATTGACATCAGACTCGCAAAGAAAATAATTGTTGGAAGAACCTGGAAAGCGAAAAACATCCCAAGACTACCATCCTGTCCGGGTGAAACGGCAAGATTTCCAAAAACAAACTTTGCTCCCTCAACTGTAAAATTTAATAATACCACAAAAAATCCGCTGACCCAATAAAAGAAATCTTTTGGCCACGAAAATGGTGAAAAGAATTTACCGAGTTCCTCACCTTTAAGAATTAGGATAGCAAAAACAATCTGAAGGAGAATTCCACTAAATACCAGTCGCCAGTTAATATTTTTTTTGTTATTAGAAAATACAAAAGCTATTCCCAGCAGCAGAATGAGTCCGAGTATTCCCCGGAGAATTGCGGTAATATCCATTAAAGAGATTCCTCCTTTGGTATATAATGACATTTTCTGCAGCGGGCTTCATATATTTCGGATGCACCTACAATAACTCGTTCCGAAGAAGCTGTTTTTCGCTGTGTTTTGTCGGCAGGATTACCGCAAACGACACAGATAGCCAGTGTTTTCGTTATATATTCTGCAATTGCTAACAACTGCGGCATTGGTTCAAAAGGTATCCCCTGGTAATCCTGATCAAGACCTGCAACGATTACACGCTTACCATTGTTTGCAAGTGTATTACATACATCAACTATTTTCATCGGGAAAAACTGTGCCTCATCTAATCCTACGACCTGAGTATCTTCAGCAAGGTTAAGTATTTCGTCAGGATCATCTATTAATAGTGAAGGCAGTGACTGGTCGCTGTGCGAAACTATCGCTCTTGCAGAGAATCTTTTATCCAGCTGAGGTTTGAAAACAAGTACACTCTGCCTGGCAATTTCTGCACGCCGCAGTCTTCGGATTAACTCTTCTGTCTTGCCGCTGAACATACATCCTGCGATGACTTCTATCCAGCCGGTATTTTTTGGTAATGAATGAGGAGTATATTCCATCATAGTATTTATTGATTATTTTAAGTTGGCATCCCCGAAAGGGAAGGGGAGTAATTCACCAAGTTTGAAAATTTTTAATTCATTTTTATGGTTAATAAGAACAATATCTATATCTTCACAAAAGTCTTTCAGAATCTGTCTACAGGCACCACAGGGAGGACAAAAATCAGGGTCATCACTTGCTATTGCTATGGCTTTAAATTTTTTATATCCTTCGGATAAGGCTTTGAATAATGCAACTCTTTCAGAACAGATGGTAAGACTATATGAACTTGATTCGATATTTCCACCTGTGAATACTTTTTCGTTTTCTGTAAGCAGTGCTGAGCCTACCCTGAAATTTGAATAAGTCGGGATTGCTGCTGCCTTAGCTTCTATTGCTGTTATTGCGAGTTCTTTGTATTCCATTTGAATCAGAATCTTCTAAAACAAAAATATGGCATAAATTAAAGAATTCAAATAAAGAATTAATGAATTATCGAATTAACGGATTTTCGAATTGGATTGTGAATTTACGAATTAAGAATTTGCGTATTAACGAATTGAGTCATTGGAAAACGGATTGTTTTTTATTATCAGAAAAAATGTCGGAGTAAGATATTTATTTATGAATCCGGGTTTATTGTTCACAATATATTTTATTATTAATATTATCCCGGACTTTTTAAGCAAGCAATATAGCTTTACATGAAAATTACTCCAGATTATTCCTTTGTAATCTTCTGATAATAAGTTTATCACTTCTTTAGTATTAATATTAATTATTTGATCATTGAATAATTGATAAATCTCCCTGAGAGATAACAGCTGGGATAAATCTTCTCTGAGCAAATCCTTTTTGCGAAAGTGTTTTAAGAAATATCTTTTAATTCCATTTCTGTTAAATAAAGATAATAATGGAATTCCCCAGTGGGGATCAGAGATTATATTCATTATAGAAAATCTATTTGGAGTACTCAGGTAAATAAATCCGGAATTTTTCAGCACTCTTTTTATTTCGTTGACGAGCGAATCTCTGCCTGGAATATGTTCTATGACGTCCTGAAGTATTATCAAATCGAAGGAGGAATTCTGAAAAGGAAGTGTCTCGGCTTTGCCATTTATTAATGACAGAGCAGGGAAATTCTGCCGCTGCCTCTTTAACCTGATTAAACTTAAATCATAGCTAACAACCCAATTGGATTCCGAAAAAAATGCTGAAGTGCTTCCTTCTCCCGAACCAACATCAAGAATCCTTAAACCTTTACATATATTATCAGAAGAAATAATTTTATTTACAATTATTGCTCTTTCATTTGCACTCTCTCTTCCTCTCAGCCATCTTTGATAATTAGGATGAGAGAAGTCGAGCCAGACAGCCTGATTATCTTTTATTTCCAATTTATTTTCTTGAAATGAGCATTAAAGAAATTAATGATGAGAAAAATTTCATATATTATATCATAATAGAATATCTCTAAAAGATTGAAATTATATTCAAATTTATTTTGAATACTTAAGATTATAATAAAATCACAAATGATCTTAGAAGCAAACAACCATATAAAATTAAAATTCAGAAAAATTAATAAAGGTGAAAATAACATAAACAGATTCAGAAGATGCCAGACTGCTAAAACGACTCTGCTCCTTAATAAATAATAAAATGATGACTGTATGTGTCTCGCTTTCTGATTCAAATACTCCTTTAATTTACTTTTTGTGTATGAAAAAACCATTGCATCTTTATTATAGAAAGCAGAAATCTTTAATTTATTTTTTACAGCTTCCCTCAGAAGCAGGTCATCATCACCACTAAGAGTTTCAAGTGTGTGGTTATATCCTCCCATTTTATAAAATGCTTCTTTAGAGAATCCCATATTACGAGCGCCGCAGGTGTAAGGCATTCCGAGTACAGCGAGACTAAAAGACAGGAATTGATTTTTAAGATTTTCAAAAGAAGAAATATTATTTATAAAATTATCCTCCCTGTAATATGGTGCCGGTCCGAAAATAAATTCTTTTCCTCTTTCAAATTGTCCTGCACAGGTTTTTAACCATTTGCCTGACGGAATACAATCTGCATCAGTTATTACAATAAAAGGAAACCGGGATTTTTGAATTCCTTCTAATAATGCACCGCGTTTAGCATCGAGGAATTTTGTATCTGCTTTTATGAGTCTGAAATTATTTTGTCCCTCAATTAATTTGCAGGCCAAGCTATTGGTGATGTCTGTTGAATTATCATCAACTATTACCAGCTCAAAATTTTCTTTGGGATAATCCAGATTTTTAATGGAGGAAATGAAACTTTCAATTTTTCCCTCCTCATTTTTAGCTGCCGATATTATTGAAATTTTCACTGAATCAGAAAACTCTGCGGATTTGGTCAGATAAAATTTAAAACCGGTTAACAGAATAATATAGAAAAGGAAAAAAATCAGAATGAATAGAATCATTTAATTAAATGAAAATTATTTATTTAATTTAAATATACTGAAAGTATATGACTGAGAACTCTTCGTTTCATTAATTCGAAAATTCAATTCACCAATCCGATATTGGCTAATTGATAATTAAATCGCGATCCTGCAAAAAGATGGATACTTAACAAATGAAAATAGTGTTTAAAATAATTAAATGAATTTATCTCTTATTCCGATTTTTCTTTGATTTTTAAAATTAAAAATTAGTAACTTACATTATTATATTGAATGTAATCGGCACTGTACGAAATAATATTTGATACTTTTTAACACTTCTGATCTTTTTCATAAGTCCCATTCCGGGGAGGAGAACGATGTGAATTGCGATTCTTATTTATTTTATTACAGCCATCAAAATTTTTCACCATTGATATAAGGCTTTTGTGCTAATTGTATATGCTCATTTCTTAATCGAGAATCAAAATCATTTAATCAGATAATGATTACTAGTCAACCCGTATCATTCACAATCATTAAGGAGAAATCCATGAAGAGATCTCTACTTGTTATTGTCCTTTTAGGAATATTTGCTTGCTGGACAATGAGTTCTTTTGCTCAAAATTCCGATCCAAGAATGTGGAGTATCCATTTTCCACGGACTGGTGAATTTTATGATGTACCTCCGGGAAATTTAACCTGGCAGAACCCAAACCACAAAACAATGGAATATATATTCCGTGATCAGATAGTTGATGTATTACCAAATTTCCGTGTACATCCGAGTAATGCCTGGCAGAGTGAGGTCCCGATTACAAGAGGACTGGATCCCAATATATTATTTGCCTCTGCAAATGTCTTTTTTTCGAGTTCGTATTTTTTCAGCGAAGGTGTCTATGTATCGACCGATGGTGGAAATAACTGGTTTGGCCACGATACCTGTACAGCTTCCCCGATCTCAGATCACGGAGGAGATCCGGGACCTGGAGTAGGACCTGACGGCAGATTATATATGTCATATCTCCCGGGTTCTTATAATTCAATCAAAGCTGCTTATTCTACGAATTTAGGTAATACCTGGTCGGCAGGAGCAATCCTTCAATCCGGTTCCCAGGATAAAAACCTTACAGCAGTTGATAACGTGCCTGGTAGTCCTTATAGTGGACGTGTTTATGTTGTTTGGTCAGATTTTACACAATCACAACCTGCTGCAACAGTATCTTATTCTTCAAACGGCGGAGTAAACTGGTCAACCTATCAGCATATAAATACTTCTGCTTCCGGACATTATTGCCAGGGAGTTAATCCTGCAGTAGGACCCGGCGGAGTAGTTTATGTAGCATGGCAGAGTCCGGTATCAGGTTTTCCATATACAGGACAGTTTGTCGGAATAGGAAAATCAACTGACGGAGGAGCAACCTGGACTTACAATAATAATATTTATAACTGCAATGGTATTAGAGGAGAGCTCTCATTTACAGGTGGATTTGGTGCAATTAGAGTAAATGACTTTCCCTGGCTGGCAATTGATAATTCAGGTGGTCCAAGAAACGGCTGGATGTATATAGTTACAGCAGAAAAAGGTCTTGCCCCTGCCGGAAATGATGCTGATGTGGTAATGCACGTTTCATCAGACGGCGGAACAACCTGGTCAGCAGGAATAAGAGTCAACCAGGATGCATTGAATAATGGTCAGTATCAGTATATGCCTGCTGCGTGTGTGGGTGAAGACGGTGCAGTTAATGTTGTATATTATGATACAAGAAATGCGACGATAAGCGGCGGATTACCTGATTCAGCAGAAGTATATGTATCGAGATCAACTGATGGCGGAACAACTTTTGAAGATATAAAGGTTAGTGATCACAGTTTTAAGCCTAAACCAATCTCAGGATTAGCAGGAGGATACCAGGGAGACTATATCGGTATAGTTGAATCAAACGGAACAGTATATCCATACTGGTGCGATAATGTTA
The DNA here is from genome assembly GCA_035456745.1 of Ignavibacteriaceae bacterium. Taxonomy (GTDB): domain Bacteria; phylum Bacteroidota; class Ignavibacteria; order Ignavibacteriales; family Ignavibacteriaceae; genus DATFVA01. Next base: position 3,116 of record DATICR010000115.1, on the reverse strand, counting down.
CGGGAATTTACCAGGCATGGACAACTCAGGTTACATTTGCACCTCCATGTCCGGTTGAGGTTGCTTCAAACCCAAACCCGCCTTCCGGATCTACAAATGTTGATATAAATCTTTCTCAACTCACCTGGTCAAACGGTGCCGATGCCAATAGCAATGAGCTTTATTTTGGAACCAATCCTACTGCTCTGGATCTTGTTCAATCAGGTTCATTAGCAACATCGTGGAATATTGATCCGGGTTATTTGCCATTAAGTTATTATACTACTTACTACTGGAAAGTAGTGGAAATAGGTGATACCTGCAGTTCGGGTATAACCTTCAGTTTTAAGACAATGCAGGATCCTAATTTCGTTATGGTTACAGATACCCTCTATCCACAGAATGCACAATACTGGACAGGAACTACAAATGGATCTTCTAAAACTGATGGTGAAATAAATACAGTAGATCCTAATGTAGGGTGGGCTGTTTTTGATATTAGTTCCATTCCCGACATTGCAACAATTACCGGTGTTTCATTATACGGCTATATAAATGCAATCAGCTATCCTTATTGGAGTGTTACACCTATGGGTAATGTTAACCCTATAACAGACAATGCCGGTACCATCAACGCCCAAATACAGAATAATTATGGTTCAAATGATGCATATTTTTATTTTGATGGGCAGATGACTGAAACAGGTTGGTGGAACTCATCATTGGGCAACAGTGCACAATCTGATCTTCAAAATTCATTGACTCAGAATTGGTTCGCCGTAGGATTTATAGATTGGGATTTTGATTCCCAATGGTATATTAATTTTGACGGATGGACTCAGCCGAATCCACCTTATATAATTGTTGATTACAATTATATCGTACCTGTTGAACTAACTTCGTTTACAGCTTCTGCCGCCAATGGAAATGTTTCCTTAAGCTGGCAGACAGCAACCGAAATAAATAACAAAGGTTTTGAAATAGAAAGACAAGTCAACAGTCCGCAGTCTTCCGTCGGCAAATGGGAGGAGATTGGTTATGTTACTGGCTCTGGAACTACGACAGAATCGAGAAGTTATTCTTTCAATGATAATAATGTAAAATCAGGAAACTATATTTACAGGTTAAAACAAATTGACTTAAACGGCAGTTCCAATTATTCAAATGAAGTTGAAGTCAGTATTGTTGCTCCTACAGAATTCTCTCTGGAGCAGAATTATCCGAATCCATTTAACCCGGCAACCCTGATCAAATATTCAATTCCTGCAGATCAACAGGTTAAGTTGAATGTATATAACCTTCTTGGTCAAAAAGTAATGACTCTTGTAAATGATTTCCGGAAAGCGGGCCAATATGAAATAAACTTTAATGCGTCAAGACTGGCAAGCGGAGTTTATTTCTACAAACTGGAAGCAGGGAATCAGTCATCAATTAAGAAGATGATCCTCATGAAGTAAGTATCAGAAGTCAGAGGTCAAAGATCAGAGATAAGAGATCATAGGTCAGATGTCAGAAGACTTCTAAAAAAATTAAAGGCTGCTCAGAATCGGGGCAGCCTTTTTTATTATATTCCATGGAGTCATCAGTCGGCAAATATATTTTCAGCGATCAGACTTTAAATATATAATATGAAAAATCGACAGTGGGAAAATTCTTAAGTTATCAACAATCTTTCAATTCAAAAATTTGTTAATTCAATCCGTTAATTCGGCAATACGCTAATTCGTGAATTCAAAAATTATCCAGCTACTATGTCCTTAATCGGGAATGTATAATACTAATCAACTAAAGTATAGGAATGATCAATTCATACTTGAATGGCGAATCCGGAACTTGTGATCCAGAATATACATCAACAATCAAAAAAACATTTAAAAATTTCTTATAAAAATATTTTGTTTTTTAAAAGTAAAAATTATTATTTTAAGTCCCATAATAATATGACCCTTTTAACGGTTATTATAAATCTGTATATACTGAAATATTATAGCTTCAGTGAATAGTTATTGTTGTCTTTTTTAACAACACATCATTTTGCTTTCTGATTTAGTGTTTTTGCTTAGATCTCGTGTTCCTTTCAATCGTTAAGAAAAGAAAAAATCATTTAGATATAGAGTGATTCGTTAATTAACCAACATGTTAAATTCATTATATAAGGAGAAATCCATGAAGAGGCATTTACTGATTATTGTCCTTTTAGCAATATTTGCCGTATGGACAATGAACTCTTTTGCTCAAAATTCTGATCCAAGGATGTGGAGTATACATTTTCCAAAGACAGGACAGTTTTATGACGCACCTCCCGGTAATCTAACCTGGCAGAACCCAAACCATAAAACGATGGAATATGTATTTCGTGACCAGGTAGTCGATGTATTACCAAATTTCCGTGTACATCCAAGCAACGCTTCGCAAAGTGAAGTTCCAATAACCAGGGGATTGGATCCTAACATTTTGTTCGCTTCTGCAAATGTTTTCTTTTCAAATAATTTCTTTTTTAGTGAAGGTGTCTATGTATCGACTGACGGTGGGAATAACTGGTTTGGAAGTGATACCTGTACAGCTTCCCCGATTTCAGATCACGGAGGAGATCCGGGACCTGGTGTAGGACCTGACGGCAGATTATATATGTCATATCTTCCCGGATCCTACAATTCAATAAAAGCTGCATATTCAACTGACTTCGGTAACACCTGGTCGGCAGGAGCAATTCTTCAGTCAGGTTCCCAGGATAAAAACCTCACTGCAGTAGATAATGTTCCCGGAAGTCCATATTCAGGCAGAGCTTATGTTACCTGGTCGGATTTTACTCAATCATCACCTTCTGTTACAGTTTCATACACAACGAATGGAGGAGTAAACTGGTCAGCTTTTCAGCATGTAAATACTCCTGCAGGAAGTCATTATTGCCAGGGAGTTAATCCTGCAGTTGGACCCGGTGGTGTAGTATACATAGCTTATGCAAATCCAATTCTCGGAAGTCCGTATACAGAGGATTTTGTTGGACTTGGAAAATCCACAGACGGAGGAGCAACCTGGACTTACGTTAATAATATCTATGATGAAAATGGAATCAGAGGGACCCTTAATTTTTCCGGAGGAAGTCAGATCAGAGTAAACGGATTTCCCTGGATGGC
>DATICR010000114.1:0-4408 GCA_035456745.1 Ignavibacteriaceae bacterium | reverse complement strand
GTCTTTTAATTGCTTTATCCAGAATTTCTCTCAACTCTTTATTTTCAGTGTTCTTGTAAGGTAAAGTTGACCAGTCTGTAACATTCCGCTCGCCGTAAAGATCTTCATCGTCTTCGATAGAAATAAAGCTTTTGCCTTTTTGTTTTCTTGCCTGCATTAAGCAGTGATTGGCAACAATCCTGTATAACCAGGTAGATAATTTGGAATTACCATCAAACTGGTTAATGGATTTCACAAAGCTGTAAAAAGTTTCCTGCATTATATTTTCAGCTTTTTCAGGATCACGACAAATTTTAAAAGAGAAATTGTAAATAGTCTGTTCGTATTTCTTTACTAATTCGCTCAGAGCTTTTTTATTTCCCTTTTTTGCTTCTTCTATTAAATAAATTTCATTCATTATGTAAGATGCACTTCAATAATTGTGGTTTCATAATGTAACAAAAATAATCAAAGTTCCAATGCCATCCATAAATACCAGCTTGCTATGCTTTTATATGGTTTCCAGCTATATTTTTCAGATAATTGATGTAATTTTTTGGCATCCGGTAGTTTTTTTAATTGGTATGCTGTCATTGCTCCTCTTTTTATTCCCTGGTCGTTAACAGGAAGAACATTCAAACGGCAAAGATTAAAAATCAGGAACATCTGAACAGTCCATTCGCCAATTCCTTTCACTTTAGTGAACTCTTCTATTATTTCAGCATCCGTTTTTTTACTTAACCCTCTGAAATGGATTTCTCCTTTCAGGATTTTTTCCGAAAAATCTTTTATATATCCAATCTTGGGGTTTGAAATCCCTAATTTTCTCAGTTCTTCCGTTGGAGTTTGAATTATTTTTTCAGGAAGAGGATTACTGTTGTAGAAAGTCAAAAATCGATTATAAATGGCCGCTGCCGACTTAGAAGAAAGCTGCTGGTTTATAATGGATCGTAGAAAAGTCAGGTAATGTTTCCTTCTGGGTCTCAGATTGCAGGGGGCCGAAAGGTCGATTATTCTTGCAAGTGAAGGATCATTGTTATAAATATGTACTATTCCGTTTTCAATTTCTTTGAAATTCATTATAATTACAATTATTTTTCATCCTAAGTGGAATAATATTATTACTTATGCCCGATAACAATTACCAGGAAGTAATTAAAAATAATAAATTGTTTGATGGAATCCCCTCCAAAAACCTGGAATTCCCTTTTCAAAATGACAGTGTAATCAAATTGAGAGAAGGGGAAATAATATTCCAGAAGGGGGATGAAAGTAAATTTACTTATCTTGTTATAGCGGGCAGAGTTAAAATCAAAGTTTACATTGAAAATAAATCTATTAAGCTGAATAAGATTGAAAAGGATTTTTTCGGGGAAATTGAAGTTCTTGAAGATACATATCGCCGTTCAGCAGCCGTTGCAAATACTGATTGTATCCTTTATCTGATTTCGAAAAGCGAATTGAAACAATTCCTTTCTAAAATGCCTGAATTAAATGATAACATTATTGCCTATAATAAAGTGGAGATACCGGAACTCAAGATTACAATTCATCCTGACCTCCTGAAAAAAGATACCGATAAAATTTATCTTCACCCTCTCAAGGAAAGTGAAATTAAATCAATAGTTAATGTTAAACAGCAGATGACCGGTGACGAGGATATTCTCATGGAAAAACCAGAATATCATGCTGAACAGGAAGAAGAAACCGAAACACTTGCTGACAATGAAGTTGATGCATTTTTAGATATTGAGAATAAAGCCGGGTCCGGACTTGCGGAAAGTCAATCCGATAATCTGCCGGAAGAAATGCTTGAAGAACCTCCCGGGGAAAATGAATACCATAGCGAAATAAGTGAAATAATCAACGCATTTGAAGGGGTTGAAGAAACTACAATGGAAGAATATCTCCCTGAAGAAAAAGAAATGACCCCCGAAGTAAGCGGATATAATGAAATAAAACCGGATGAAATTATTCCTGAGCTACCAGATGAATCATCAGTTGAAACTCTTCCTGATGAGTCTGCTGAACCATTAGCAGAAGTCATCCCGGAATTGCACGTTGAACCATCAGTTGATATTCTTCAAAACAATAATGATAACGAAGAAAAACCTAAATGGTTTAATGCTTCCGGTAAAATAGAGGAAGAGGAAATTGCTCAAGATACATTCGAAAAGGAAAAAGAAAAGTTTGAAGCTGAGGAGGAAAAATTAAAATATGATGATACTATATTAAATAGTGAAAAAATCCTCGATTCTGTTCTCAAAATAAATTCGGGAAAAAGTGATCATGATGTTTATTCAAATATAATTAGAGAGTCAGTGAAGCTTACGGAAGCTCAGGCAGGCATATTATATCTTGTTGATACTGACAAAAAACAGCTTGTAACAGAGGTAGATTCAGAGGAAGGATTTATCAGAGTAAGTTTTCCGGTGGAAGAAGGTTTAACCGGTATCGCGGCAGAGACCGGTGAAATAATGAATATCAGGCAGCCGGATAAAGACTTCAGGTACTCTGAGGATGTTGATAGTATAAGAGGAGTAGTTGGTTCCAGTCTTCTTTGTGTTCCCGTCATTAATGATGAAAGAGAAACAATTGCTGTTATATGCCTTGCAAACAGCAGCTCAGGAAAATTCCGGATTTCCGATGAAGAGAAAATGTTATGTCTCGCTCCTCATATTTCACAAACTATTCAACACCTTTCGATAAGCAGCCTGTCAGTTGAGAGTAATAAAAATATCCATCTGTCTACATTGACAAAATTTATTACTGATAATATTCAAACACCGGTATTGACAATGAAGTATTATGCCGCACAAATTAAAAAGAAGAATATTTCTTCCGATGTCCGGACGGTACTCAATGTCCTCATGGATCAAGCCGACGCAATTGTTAACTTTCTTCATTTCACTCTTGCTTATACAGAAAATAAAAACAGTCTTCAGCTTGGAGATTATGATCTGCGTGAGGTAATGGATGATTCTCTGGGACTCCTCGCTGAATATGTTGAATCCCGTAATGTCACATTATATAAAAAAATAGAAAATGATATTAAAATTAAAGTCGATAAGAATGCCTTTTATCAGGTGTGTCTGCAGATTGCAAAAAATGCTTGTGACGCTATGGGAGAAAATGGAAATATTTATATTACTGCCAAACGCTCCGGCGATTTGCTGAATATTGAATTTCGCGATACCGGTCCCGGAATTCCTGATGTTATTAAACCCCAGATCTTCGAACCATTTAAATCATTTAATAAAGAAAATGGTACAGGTCTGGGATTGGCGATAGCTCAAAAGATTATCCGGGATCATGGAGGGGAACTTACTGTTGAAAGCGTTTCCGGGGAAGGTGCTACCTTTATCATTTCTCTTCCTTCTTTCGGACAAATTTAATCCAGATGTATTATAATCTTATTACTGTGTTAGGGGCAACTGCCACCGGCAAAACAAAATTAGCAGTACATCTTGCGCGCATATTTAACGGTGAAATTATTTCTGCTGATTCACGTCAGGTGTATAGAGGAATGAATATCGGGACAGGCAAGGACCTCGAGGATTATTCTAACGAAGATTCAGCCATTCAATATCATTTAATAGACATTATTGATCCCGAAAAAGAGTTCAGTCTTTTTGAATTCAGGAAAAAATTTTCTGAAGCTTTCGCTTTAATAGAACATAAGAATAAGAAGCCATTTCTTGTCGGCGGAACAGGTTTATATCTCAGTTCGGTTCTTCAGAATTATGAATTAAGAGAGGCTGACTTCTCCTCTCCCCGTGTTGAGGAATTAAAAAAATTGACGTATGAAGAATTGAAGGAAATGCTGCTTTCAAAAAAGACCCGGATTCATAACACTACAGATTTGGTTAACAAAGAAAGAATAATCAGGGCTTTACTAATTTCTGAAGCAGAACCGGGTTCGCTGCAGGAATTTCCTCAAATAAATTCCTTTGTACTGGGTATCAGGTTGGAAAGAGAAGAAATAAAGAAAAGAATTACCGAAAGACTGACACAAAGATTAGAAGTTGGAATGGTTGAAGAGGTAAAGGCTCTATTGGATTCGGGGTTAACATATGAAAAGTTAAATGAATTTGGACTCGAATATCGCTACATCAGTTTATATCTGAAAGGCGAATTAAATTATAATGATATGTTTAAGAAACTCAACAGTTCTATACATAGTTTTGCTAAAAGACAAATGACCTGGTTCAGGAAAATGGAACGTGAAGGAATTAAAATCAACTGGATTGATGGCCCCGATTATAATAATGCTGAACAAATTATTATGAAACAAATAAATGTATAATCTTCCAGAATCTGTAAAGAATTATTTAAAGAAATACAGTCTTGATTACTGGAGCCTTGAGACTTCTCTTACTTCAGGAATTTCAAATGTTGTTGTGGTTCCTGCTATTGCTGAATTTTATAA
>DATICR010000113.1:0-5288 GCA_035456745.1 Ignavibacteriaceae bacterium | reverse complement strand
CAATGATAACGGTACAAAATATTTCGGAAGTGATCGGGGATATCTGAATGCAGGAATCAGGTGGTCACCAGGCACAGGGTTTACCATTGAGTTTGACCTGCGGGATTTGCTTGACAATAAAAAGCTGAATCCAACCACGGCAGACAGGGCGCTTAAGATTGAATATATTCAATCCATATTTTGAATTAAGAATTTTCTTTACTATGCAGGTTAAAGTTAGAGTTCTTACTTTGCCATTTACGCGACAAAATGTTTAAAGAGTAGTCGAAAATCTTAAATCCATCTCTTTTTAAGACCTTATAATTTTGTAATTGATAAGCTATTACGGATTGGTTTGCTGCAACCAACAGCACATTATTAATATGATTGTAGAATAATCTATACAAAAAAATCTATTATTCTATACATCACAGTCATTTTTGAAACTTTTAATGCGTTTATTTTGTCAAATATACAAGAATTAACCCCTTTAATAAGGCCTGCTTTTTGCACATATTATGGTGGTTATTTTTTTGGAGGAACGGAAATGAAAAAATTTTATTACATATTATCTCTTCTTACTGTTTCAGGAATACTGTTCACCGGCTGTTATACTCAAGTAGCCACGAGGGATCGGGATTATACCGACAATAATACACAACCCGATTATAATAATGATCAAGGCTACAGCGGACAATATGGAGATACCTCGTATTATGATGATTCAACAGAATATTACGGTGATAATTATTCCGACAGTACAGAAAGTTATGACAGAGGATACAATTCACCATATTATTATGATAATTTTTATTATAACTATCCAATTTACCACAGATATTTCTGGGGATACCATCCTTCAATTGTCATAGGATTCGGATGGAACAGCTGGTATTACAATCCCTGGTATTATGATCCATTTTACTGCTACTGGGATAGCTGGTATTATCCCGGAAGCTGGAGTTGTCTGCCATATTACTACTATTATCCGTCCCCATATTTCTACGGCTATAATTATTATTATGGCTATGGATATCCATACTTTTCGAATTACTATTACACAAACAGGGAAAGAACACGTGACATAACAAGAATCAGAAACCTGGACGGATTGAGAGGCGGCAGCAGGGATAGAAATTCCATAACCCGCAACAATACAGGCGGTATTGGCAAAGAACGTACATCAAGAGATCCAATGATATCAACCAGAACGGGAAATACAAGTCCCCGAGTAGGCAGTAACGAAACCGGAAGGACAACCGACAGGACACGTATCGGAAATGAAAGAACGGGAAATAACAGGTCCCCTCAGATAGGAAAGAGAAATACAAGAAACAGCGGCAGAATAAATCCTTATATCAAAAGAAATCAGGGTCCTTCCGTTGAAAAGAAAAATGATGGAAGAAGAATAGACAGATATTATGTTCCGCGTAATCAACATCCCGACAGAAAAGGATACGCGCCGCGTAAAGATTCCAGATCAGGATATTATATCCCTCCAAAAAGAAATACATCAAGGGAATACAGTCCTTCAGGCAGAAACAGTTCTCCAAAAAGTTACAGTCCTCCGCAGCGTTCTTATTCACCACCTCAGAAAAGCTATACCCCTCCATCAGGCAATAACGGAGGCGGTCGGTCATCAGGCAATTATAACGGAGGAAGCCGGTCATCAGGTGGTTCAAACGGACGAAGTTCCGGCAGAAGGTAGGAGTTAAAAAAAATGAAAAAGATTTTATTAAGCATATTTTTATCAGTGATATCTATAATCGGACTAAGTGGTTGTTATACTATAATATGGAGTCCAGACTCTGAATTTCCGACCCAGGATAATTCAGATTACACAACAATTTATTACGGCCCTACTTATTATGGTCCCTATTATGGATGGTATGATGTACCATGGTGGTATGATTATGTTCCACCGGTAACAGTTCCCACCCGTGATAGGACTAATGAAACAGTAAGGCTACGAGACACAGATGGCAGAGTAGACCCACCAAGAGTTCCCGATGCTCAGCCCCCTTCAAGAAATGATCCCGGAACAAAAGACAATACAAATAAGGGAAGTTCCGGTGATACCACAAATAAAGACTCAGGAAGAAGTTCTTCTTCTGACTCAGGCAATTCAAATGGAAGCGGAAATTCATCCGGCAGTGGTTCAACCCGGAACAACGACGGCGGAAGAAGTTCAGGCGGAAGGAGATAAAAATGAGAAGCTCAAATTCGTATTTCGGATGGCTTACTATATTCTTTATAATAGTGACATATACAACTAATGCTTATTCACAAAATACAAATGACGCTGTCAGATTAGCAGTACCAGGGTTAGGTTCCAATGCACGGGCACTCGGTATGGGTGACAGTTACATTGGATTGAGTGACGATGCATCGGCAGCATATTTTAATCCTGCAGGATTCGGTTTATTAAAACGTATGGAATTTTCAGGCGGACTTGATTACACAAATTCCGGCAACAACACCACGTTTATGAATCAGTCTACAGATTATTCAAACAGCTCAACCTCATTAAACAACTTAAGTTTTGCATTTCCATTTCCTACTATGCGGGGAAGTCTTGTATTCGGACTTGCCTATCATGAAACCAAAGATTTTACAGGTGCCCTCAAATTCGACGGCTTTAACAATGGGAATAATTCTTTGATACAGGATTTACTGTCCATTCCTTCAGATATTCCTTACCAGCTTTATCTGGCCGGTCCGGAAAATCAGACTCTTGTCCATGGAGATCTTAATCAGAGCGGTTCAATTCTTTATTCAGGATCACTTAAAAACTGGACATTTTCCGGAGCTATTGAAGCATATAAAAACCTTTTTCTTGGTTTGAATCTAAATTTGATTACCGGTGACTATAACGCGGATAATCAATATTACGAGGATGATACAAGGAATATTTATGGACGCGTTGATCCTACAGACTCCATTCACACTGATTTCCAAACATTTAATCTGAACAGGGAATTAAATTGGGATTTATCCGGCTGGAATGCGAAATTTGGCATGCTCTATCAATTTAATCAGCTTGCCCGTATCGGTATCACGGTTCAATTTCCAAAATCTTACGACATCAAGGAGAAATTTACCGTAAACGGATACAGCCTGTTTTCCAATGATCGGGTTGATCTAAACAGTGCCGATTTCAGTGATAAAGTAGAATATAATATTACAACCCCATTTGAATTTGGTGTCGGTTTTTCAACTAATTTTGTAGGCCTGATACTAAGTGCTCAGGGTACCCTGGTTGATTATTCAGAAACTAAATTTGCGGATATTTCCGGTCTTGGCGATGCCAATGTTAATGATATTAACAGAAGTATTAAAGATCAGCTTGCTGCAGTTTTGAATTATAATGTTGGTGCAGAATATACCATACCGATGATTGGATTAAGACTAAGAGCAGGATATCTTGTTCAGCCATCACCCTACAAAGGTGATCCTTCCAAATATGATCATAAATATATAACCGGCGGAATCGGATTCCTGGCCGATGAAACCATTGGAATTGATCTCGGCATAGCTCATGGCTGGTGGCAGGATTTCGGCGATAATTATTCCTATGATCAAAATGGCAACTATATAGCCGGTGCATCCAGAACATACCAGGATATAACGGTAAACAAATTTATTTTAACAGCCACATACAGATTTTAATTTTACTTACAATCTTAATTTGATTAAGATTTTAAAAGACTATTATTTGAATCAATTACAAAGCATCTTATCTTATGGTAAGATGCTTTTTTAATTAATAAGGAGACATAAAAATTAAAGGCCTTGTTCTCAGAGTAGAAAGCAAAGATTATTATATATATTCGATAGAAAAAGACGAAGTAATCAGAAGTGCACTGCGTGGAAAGTTTAAAAAAGATTTTAACCTTAAAAGAGATAAATTATATTTAACAGATATAGCGGTAGCAGGCGATATTGTTGATTTTGAACTACAAAACGACGGCACCGGTTATATTCATAATATCCGGAAACGGCGTAATTATCTTTCAAGAAAGGCGCCCAGGATTAAGGGAGCAGGATACCGTGGCGAAAGGCTTGAGCAGGTTGTAGCAGCAAACATCGATGAATTGTTTATTGTCAGCAGCGTTTATGAGCCGGATTTCAATAACAAAGTAATAGATCGTTTTTTAATTTCCGGGGAAAGTTCAAAGATAAACGTAAGCATCATTATAAATAAAACTGATCTTGACAAAGAAAATTTCATACGGGAATGGGCAGAATTATACAAATCAATCGGATATAAGGTTTATCTTACAAGTGCTATAACCAATGAAGGGATTAAAAGGCTTAAATCAGAATTAAAGGGAAAGATTAATCTTTTTTGGGGGCATTCAGGTGTCGGGAAATCCTCCTTGCTGAATGTTATGTTTCCGTCGCTTAATTTACGTACAGGATCCATCAGCACATCTACAGATAAAGGAACTCATACTACAGTAACTTCTGAAATGATAAAGGTAAAACCGGAAACATACATTATAGATACTCCGGGAATCCGGGAAGTGGAACCGTACGGAGTAAGAAAAGAAGACCTCGGTCATTATTTCCCCGAATTTGTTCCGTTTATTAATCATTGTAAATTTAATACCTGTACACACGATCATGAACCCGGATGTGCGATTATAGAAGCTGTTGAAGAAGATAAAATTTCTCCATATCGTTACGACAGTTATTTAAAGATACTCGAAACCATCGAACAGGACATTATTTTCAGATGATAATTGATATTTGCCTGGAAATTTCATTCAATAGTATTTTGAGACCTCCAAAGCTTGAAATTTTAAACTTCCTTTGCGAAATTTATATTTATTCAAAAAAGTAACTATAGTTTTGATGCAAGATTACATAACTAATATCTCCGCCTCGTTCTCAGAATTCCTGAATAAAAACAGAAATCAATTGAAATCAAACCAGAACCAATCGCTGGTTAGCTTTATATTTCCGACTCAAAAAATTGAATTAAAAGACAGATTGAATGATCTATGTAACAATCAGGAAGTATTTTTTTATTCCGAAAAGCCCTCAGAAAAGAAATTGTATGTTGGATTTAATTCCATTCTTACAATAACAGAGAAGGGGGAAAAACGTTTTTCATCATTAGAAAAGCAAATTAAGAACCTTCGCGAAAATTATGTGTCAAATATTAATGATTCGAACAGGATTCCTTTACTTCTTGGCGGAATGAAATTTACAATAGAACATTCTGATGATGACTGGAAGGATTTTGATGATTCCGATTGGTTCATACCCGAACTTATTTATATAGAAGAACAAGGTGAATACCG
>DATICR010000112.1:0-23207 GCA_035456745.1 Ignavibacteriaceae bacterium | reverse complement strand
CCGGGACATTTATTTTTGTCTCTCAGGAAGGCTATGCAGATACCACAATTCATCCCGCAAGGTGCGATTAGAAAATTATTGGTGGAATTCAATTAACACCATTATTTATTAAGGGATTTAAAGAATCAACTGCGTTGATTTTCATCCGTGGCTGCCGGTGTCTTTCGGAAATTTATCAGCTATCAGGTTTAAATTTATTCCATATTCCAAAAATGCCTTGAGTCCATCCAGTACAGTAGTAAAACCACCTGTTGATCCTTTAACAGCTTTCAATAATTCGTTGCCGGACTTATTAAAACCGCATTCCGAAACAGTCACATAAGTTGATCCATCACTCAGTGTGTTAAAGTCAAATTCAACTGTCGTAGTCTCTTCTCCCCATTCAAATACAATTTTCTTTCCCGGCAGAAGTTCTTTAGCGATTACTATGGTTGAAACACCGTACATTTCCCACTGCCAGGTAATTTTTTTATTTACTTCCAGTTTACCACTACCTTTAGTAAACCAGAAATTTTTTGTTATATCAGGATTAACGAATGCCTCATATACTTCTGCAGCCGGCTTTCTTACCAGCATCTGCGCTTCCGCACATTTCATATTTTTGTCTGGCATAAAGCTGCTCCGTGACTCTTTTTCTTTAACATCTTTTATCAAAATTTATAAGTTTAATTAAATATATATTTTATCACTCATTTTTTCAATCTTAGGTATGGACAATATCTGATATAATCCAATTGTTGATTTAACTGGAAGGCAGTTGGATCTTTTCTATCGTTCTAACCTCGGGATGATTATACCATTCAATATCCACAGTATTTATCTTACCATTTATGCAACCAGATGAATCTCGCCTGTAGATTTGTTCAGAAAAGTTGGAGTGGAGTCATTTGCAAAATCAATTTGCGTTATGATATCTTCAAGTTTTACTTTCACAGCTGCTCTCCTTTATCCGATTTATAATATTAGTTGTGAACCTATTTTTCTCAACCAGTACGGTTGTTTTAACATTATTTATTTGCAGCCGGCAGAATTAAATCAAAATGCAGTTTAATTAATTTATAATTTAATAATAAGAAAATAAAGATGCGTCCCAAATTGAGTGAAAGAACTCCATTTTTAAATTTGAAAGTAAATCGGAAATCTATATGAAATGTATATAATTATTTAAGCAGAATCATTTTTCTGACAGAGCTGAATTTACTTCCGTTCATTCCGGAAGCCTGAAGAGAATAGAAATAAACCCCGCTTGTGAGTTTTGAAGCATTTTCGCCAGAGGCGGATCCACCTTCGGCGGAAAATTCAACAGAATAATTTCCTGCACTCTGATTCTGATTAACCAGTGTTGCCACTTCATTTCCCAGAATATCAAAAACTTTCAAAATAACCTTCTGAGCTAAAGGAATTGAATAATTTATCTGTGTTGATGGGTTAAAGGGATTGGGATAATTCTGTTCAAGCGAATAATCTGCCGGAGCTTTCACATCAACATCAATTTCGTTAGAATATGCATACGTACCGTTTAAATCTATCTGTTTCAATCTGTACTCATAAACTCCGGCAGAAATATTCATATCCGTAAATGTATATGACCTTTGTTCAGTAACAGTACCGGCTCCTTCAACAAATCCGATTTTCTTCCACTGCGTGGCTATCGAATTCTGCGGATTAGAAACCTTCCTCTGAATTTCAAATCCCCTATTATTAGTTTCGGTTGCAGTTAACCATATTATCCGTACGGTGCTGCCGGTATATTCGGCATTGAATGAAACCAATTCAACGGGGATTTCTGAAAGATCTTTTTCCCACAAACCTTCGCTTGTTGCTGCAATAATTTTCTCATTGTATAAAATCAGTTTATCAATTGAAGCCAGAAAAGGAAGGCCGTTTGTTATATCCATCCAGTTTAATCCGTCATCAGTTGAACTATATACCCCGGAACCTCCAAATTTTAAGGATGTCACCAATGTTCCGTTCACACGCAAAATACTGGAGCTGTAAGGGTCGGAGCTTAATCCGTTACTCCTGTCCTCCCACGTAATACCATCATCTGTTGAAAGCCAAACGCCACCGACAATACCTGCCCACAAATATCCCGGTTCGGAAAGAAACGTTATTGTGTTAAAGAAAGAAAGTCCTGTAAGATCCTGCCAGGTAAAACCGCCATCGAATGATTTATAACCTATGGGACTATTTATCGATTCACGGGCGGCAAACAATATACCGTCGTGTTCCGTAAAATTTTTTGCCAGTACTCCTTCCCCCATTATATTGGTCTGGTCCCAGCTTTCAGCACCATTTGTAGAGAAATAAATCCCGTTCCAGGCACCGGTAAATAAGACTCCGTTATACTCAAAAATTGATTCGGTAAATGCGTATAATGCACCAGGACCGATAGTTATGCCATTACTTTTCTTAACCCAGATCCCTCCATCATCCGTGGATTTATATATACCATCAGTTGTAGCAACGAACAAGATACCGGAAATGTTAACAGTCTGGTAAGTATCCAATGCCTGTTGTGAGGTTAAACCGTTATTTATCGGCAGCCATGTACCTCCATTATCCGTCGATTTGTATACTCCGCTTCCTGCTGAGGAGACATATAATTCACCATTAGAATTCATTATATCACGATAGTAAACACCTGGAGCCGATGTTATTTGCGCCCACTGAGCAAACAGGATACACGGTAATAAATTCAGAACGATAAATAAAAGTGAACGTACCGGCATATACATCCTCTCAACTATTCAATGAATATAATCCTTATTCAATAAAATTATTTCAGGAGAAGCATTTTACGTGTTTGTTCAAAACCGGAGGTTTTCAGCTTATAGTAATATACTCCACTTGCCAGAGATCCTGTATTCAAATTTTCTGCCGTGTTAAAGACAATAGAATGTGCACCTGCTGATTGATTTTCATTTACAAGTGTTGCTACCTCCTGACCAATAGAATTATAAACCTTTAAACTCACGAACCCGGGATTATTTAACGTATAACTTATAATAGTAGATGGGTTGAAGGGATTAGGGTAATTCTGTTCCAGGTTAAATTTTGAAGCAATGATATTTTCGTTTTTTACTCCGGTGGGCAGAGAAGCTGTTATTGTCCCAACCATACCCAGACTCTGATGAGGAATGCAATGATAATGATGAACACCAGCCTCTGTAATCACAACGCTGTATGTTGGACTTGTAACATTTATATCAGCATTCCAAACATTTTGACCTATAGTACTATCCGACGTTGTTGTATGTGAACCTTCAGCCCATACCCATTTTACCGTATCACCAACTGTAATATTCACATTCATCGGTGTGAATGCATAATTACTAACCTGCACAATATGGGATGTCTGGGCATTTAACAGAAACGTTGAAGCAAATACTGGAATTATGAGTAACCAGAACTTTTTCATTTTATCCTCGTGTTTTTATTATTCTTATTTATTAAAAGTCGATAGTCTCATCCGGATACCGGATAATTTTTATTATCTTTACAATTAGTTTTCTCAGGAGTAAAAAGATGACAATCGATAGTACGATTAAATTAAATAATAAAATCGAAATTCCAAGATTAGGGTTAGGAGTCTACCTTTCAAAACCAGGCAAAAAAACGTTTGATGCTGTGACGTGGGCAATAAAAGCCGGTTACAGACATATTGATACGGCAAAAGCATATAAAAATGAAGGAGATGTGGGAAAAGCAATTAAGGAAAGTGGAATCAACAGAGAAGAAATTTTTGTTACTACCAAATTATGGAACGAGGACCAGGGATATGATTCTACCCTCAAAGCATTCGATATGAGTCTCGGAGATTTAGGTTTCGATTATGTTGATTTATATCTCATTCATTGGCCTGTTGAAAATAAAAGGAAAGATTCCTGGCGCGCATTAGAAAAAATATATCATGAGGGCAAGGCAAAATCAATTGGAGTAAGCAATTATACAATCAGGCATTTAAAAGAGATGGAAAACTATGCTGAAGTAAAACCTGTAATAAATCAGGTCGAATTCCATCCTTTCCTTTATCAAAAAGATTTACTTGATTACTGCAGGATGAAGGATATACAAGTGGAGGCATATTCTCCTCTAGCAAAAGCTGAGAGGATGGATGATACGGAACTAAACGACATTGCCGGGAAATACTCAAAATCCACAGCCCAGATAATGATAAAGTGGTCATTGCAGCACGATCTCGTGGTAATCCCTAAATCGGTACATAAAGACAGAATAATTGAGAATTCGCAAGTTTATGATTTCGAGATATCTGAACAGGATATGGAAAAGATTGATGTGCTTAATGAAGATTTACGTTATGCATGGGATCCTAGTAATGTGAATTAGTCTTAAATTCTTAATCTTCCATGCAGAGAAATAGGGAGCTCCTCTCAAAGCAGCTCTTTTGGCAGCAAAAATGGTAAAAAACGAAGATGACACCATTATGAAGATGCCATCTTCCGAATACTCTTAAAATTTACTGCAGACTGAACGGAACATCAATCGAAAGAGTAAAGTTCCTGCCAATATCATGAACACCTATCGGTTTTAAGATACTTAGGTGGCTAATATAATATTCTCCGAAAAGATTTGTGCCCACGATTGAAAAATTAACCGGCGTATGCCAGACAATAAAAGCTGATTGAATTCCAGCATTAAAAAGTGTATAGGAATCAGTCGGCAATTCTTCCTCCGCCGTTCTTGTTTGTTTAAGATAATAATCTGCAGAAACAAATAATGAAAAACTATAAAATTCCCACCAGTCGGGCAGATTAAAATTAACTTTTCCATTTAGCTTATCTGCAGGCATAAAGGGCAGATACGAGCTGTTTTCTCTTTTTCCAATTACTGTTGAGTAGGACACCGAAAAATCCACCACATTGATAGGATTAAAATCAACGCTTACTTCCCCCCCCTGTAATAATGAATTATCCTGCTCAAATCTGTATACACGGTTTGTTTCGATAGAATCAGAAGTCGGATTTAAGAAAATGAAGTTGTTCACTTTATTATAAAAGTAATTTATGTTTGCCGAAAAATTATCGACTGTTACAACAAACCCGGCATCAATTTGAAAATTATGTTCGCTTTTCAGATCGGAATTTCCGATTTCGTATCTTGTTGTTCCTTCATGCACACCATCTGAAGATAATTCGGCAAGGTTAGGAGCCCTGTAACCAGTGGCAAAATTTAATTTACCGGTCAGGTTATCCGTAATAGAATACGAAGCTCCTACTGCTCCATTTACTACAGAATATTTATTATCGATAGGTAGCATCTCAGCGGAAAATTCCGTCTCGGGCATTAGTTCAGTTTTTACTGTTTTGAAATCATATCTTAGCCCGATTTCAACATTCAGTCTGTCAAAGTTCCCTTTAAGATAACCGAATCCCGAAAACTCATTCATTTCGGCATTAGGTATCAATATACGTTCACCGTCATTCTCATTATTCTGGAAATTTCCCTGACCGCCCAAAGTAAGTTCAAGATTTTCGTTTAATTGATTAATCCATTCAAGATTTGAAGAAAATGTATTCAGAATAATATCGAGTTCACCTGCCTCACCACCCAGCGCAGCTACATCTGCTGCCCCTTCCTGCTCCTGCCTGTGATTATTCTGGAATCCAAGGTCTACTTTGAACTTGGAGGTACCTGCAAAGAAAGTATTTCTTAAAGAGATTATATGATATTCAATAATATGGTGTGGTCCCTCAAACCCACGCTCAAAATGATCCTCAGCGAGATCCTTTGGATTATGCAGATCTGCCTCCTCAACCACTCCATAAATATTATGAGCGAAAGTATAATCCAGGTTAGAAAATCCCCAGTCATAGAAATAACCGAGCATACCATTTGCATTCAGAGTCAGAAATCTTGTATTAGGAATCTTCTGATCTTTTCCATCAAGGTAATCTGCATGAGATTGTCCGCCTACATTTACCTGCCAGTTTAATCTCTTACCTGCACCTTTAAATCCAAGTTCAGAATAAGCCCCGAGGGTATTGGAGAAAATCTTAAGATTATAATTACCGAGTACCCTTCCTATCGGTGCACTTTTTTCCGGTAAGAGATTTATAACACCTCCCAGTGCTTCTGCGCCATAAAGTAATGCAGCAGGTCCTTCAATAACCTCAATGCGGTCAACACCTATATCATCGAGTCCGAACCCATGCTCCTCCTGCCACTGCTGGTTGTCGAACCTCACACCATTAAGTACTGTGGCAATTCTATATCCATAAAGTCCTCTGATAACCGGCTTGGAAATTCCAAGTCCGTTGGACAATGTACTGATTCCGGGCAATTCAGCTAATGTTTGTGTCAAGGTGACCATTCCGTTATATCTCAGATCTTTGGCGGAAGCTATTTCAACTTTGTAAGGTACTTTTTCCTTACTTGAGACAGAATTACCTATTACCACAACTTCTCCCATTTCAAGATTTGTGGGCTGCAGAGTGACATTCATGCTGTTATCACCCCTGGAAATTTGAACATCCTTTACTTCCGTTTTATAACCAACATAACTAAATTGAACTGTGAATTTGCCTTCAGGCAGATTAGTAAACGAATATTTTCCATTTAAATCACTGATTACCCCCTTTTGCAATTCACGAATAAATATATCAACTGCCGGAAGAAGCTCATTGGTTTTTAAATCTGTTACTTTACCCGAAAGATTATTCTGTGCCAATAATGATACAGCTGCATAGAAAAAAAATATCAATAATATGAAGTATTTGAGTTTCATAGATCATACCTTCTGGAATTTTTAAAAAAATTAATTAAAGACCTGGATTCCTTTGTGGATGGTACCGGTCTTTGATATAAATTTCAGAGTTATGATCTATTCTCGGGCGGAGGAGAAATTTTACTAAGAATAATTATTGGAAGAGAAATATAATTAACGGCAGAGAATTGCTGTTTCTTAATATTCTCATTGAACTGAAGAACGGGATAAGAGAGGTAATGCTTCAACAGGTTTTTAAGTATATCTACTGCAAGATGGCCCGATGCAGAGATCGGGTTATCTTTAATTTCATTGAATGAACAGAAAGAATTGTGAAGCCTGGTATCCTTTTTATCATTAATACAATAGAATATAATATCATCCTTTAATTTTACCCGGCAAATAATATCATACATCTCATTATTATGTATTATCTCATGGGTATTAATAAGGTGGAGATTATCTTTAGACAGACTGAAGACGACGAACTCCTGAGGAGGGATAGAATCCGGGTGTTCATCAATAAATTCCAGTCTTTCTATCCTGTACACCTGAAGCATATAAATCAGTATAATATTAAATCCAAAAGTATTCAGGATTATCAGGAAACTTAATCCAATAGAAATTAATTTTTTCATCAGTTGAATAATATGAAAAAAGATTTCTTGATAATCAACAATTATTTTCAAATATGAATTTCTTTTTTCAGGAATTCCCCTGTTACACTGTTCTTATTCTGTACAATTTGTTCCGGAGTTCCTTCCGCAATAATTTTTCCGCCAAATTCTCCCCCACCGGGTCCAAGATCGATAATCCAGTCCGCAGTTTTTATTACATCCAGGTTATGTTCCACTACTATTACAGTATTCCCTTTATCTACAAGCTTATTCAGGACTCTCAGCAGGATGTTCACATCTTCAAAGTGAAGTCCTGTTGTAGGCTCATCAAGTATGTATAAAGTTTTTCCTGTAGACACCTTACTTAATTCTGTTGCAAGTTTAACCCGTTGGGCTTCACCTCCCGAAAGAGTGGTAGCCTGTTGCCCGAGAGTAATATAACCCAAACCGACATCGCTGATTGCTTTCAGCTTTCTTTTTATCCTGGGTAAATCAACGAAAAACTCGAATGCCTCATCTACAGTCATCTCCAGCACATCGGAAATTGATTTGGTTTTATATAGTATTTCCAGAGTTTCACGGTTATATCTTTTACCGTGGCAGACATCGCATTCTACATAAACATCAGGGAGAAAATTCATTTCTATCTTTTTCAATCCATCACCCCCGCACTCTTCACACCGTCCACCAGGTACATTAAAGCTGAATCTGCCGGTTGCATAACCGCGCATTTTTGATTCGGGAAGCTGGGAAAATAAATCTCTGATGAATGTAAATAGACCGGTATATGTTGCCGGATTAGATCGGGGAGTTCTGCCGATGGGTGATTGATCAATCTCTATAATTTTGTCTATGTATTCTAGTCCTTCTATTGACTTAAAAGGAAGCGGGACTGATTTCGATTTATATATCTTATTCATCAGGATTTTTACCAGTGTCTCATTTACCAGCGAAGACTTACCGGAACCGCTTACACCAGTAATAAGAGTAAGTGTGCCAAGCGGCACCTTTAAATCAACTTCCTTCAGATTAAATCCTGAAGCACTTATCAATTTTATAAAATTGCCATTCCCTTCCCGTCTTTCCTTAGGAACGGGTATTTCTTTTCTGTATTTCAGATATGAAAGTGTAAGTGAATCCACTCCATTAGTAGAATTAAGAAGTTTTTTAGTTTCTCCCGCCAGGCATAGTTTACCACCATGTTCACCAGCGCCGGGACCGAGATCTATCATGTAATCGGAATTTTCAATCGTCTCCCTGTCGTGTTCAACTACAATTACAGTATTACCAAGATCTCTCAAATTCTTCAATGAATTTATGAGCTTAATGTTATCACTTTGGTGGAGGCCTATACTTGGTTCATCCAGAACATAAAGGACTCCCGCAAGCTGAGAACCAATTTGTGTTGCAAGTCTTATCCTTTGTGACTCTCCGCCAGACAAAGTTCTTGCAGAACGGTCAAGGGTCAGGTAGTCCAGCCCCACATTCAAAAGAAAGTTAAGCCTTTCAGTAATTTCTTTAAGTATTGGTTTGGCAATTATTGCATCTCTGCCTTTAAGTTTTACTTTTCTGAAAAATCCCTCGGCCCGCTGAATCGATAGTGAGGTGATTTCACTTATATTTTTCTCTTTAAATTTAACAGCCAGTGACTCTTTCTTAAGTCTTCCGCCGCCGCAGGCAGGACATTTTACTGTATTCATATACGACTCAACCCACTCGCGGATATTGTTTGAACTTGTCGTATTATAATAATTCTTCAGATAGTTTATCAAGCCCGAAAATTTATGATGATACGTTACCGGTTTACCTCCTCCATAGGAATATGAAAAAGCAATTTTTTCCTTGCTCCCGTTTAATAGAATATCTTTCTGTTCATCGGTCAAATCTTTCAGAGGAATATCAAAATTAAAATTAAATTTTTCTGCGATGGCCGTAAGCTGGTTAAAAAACCAGATAGGTCTGGGTTTACCCAGTGCAGCAATACCTTCTTCATTTATGGATTTATTCCAATCGGGGATAATAAGATTTATATCAAGTTCTTTTTTCTCTCCAAGACCCTCACATTCAGGACAGGAACCGTAAGGTGAATTAAATGAAAAAGAATTCGGAGCTAATTCCCTGTAACTTATCCCGCAATCAAGGCAGGCAAGATGCCGGCTGTAAATAAAATCCTTCTGTTCATCATTTACTATAAGTATCCCGTTTCCATAATTCAAGGCAACCTCCACAGATTCACTTATTCTTGCCCTTGCATTTTCACCTGCAGTAAGCCTATCAATAACTATTTCAATATTATGTATCTTATACCTGTCAACCTGAAATCCTTTGGATATTTCTTTAATTTCATTATCAACTCTAACTCTGAGGAAACCATCTGATAAAATTTCCTCAAAAAGCTCATGGTAATGACCTTTCCTGCCTCTGACCACAGGAGCAAGAATATAAATCTTTTTACCTGAAAGAGCAGTTATGATCGAATCAATTATTTGGGCAGATGACTGGCGTGTTACAGGTTTACCGCAGTTATAACAATGCGGTGCTCCAAGTCTCGCATACAACAAACGAAGATAATCGTATATCTCCGTTACAGTTCCCACTGTGGATCTGGGATTTCCTGAAGTAGATTTTTGTTCGATTGAAATTGCCGGGCTCAATCCTTCGATAAGATCAACTTCTGGTTTTTCAAGCATATCAAGAAACTGACGAGCATAAGCAGATAATGATTCTATATATCTTCTCTGTCCCTCAGCATAAATTGTATCAAAAGCCAGAGATGATTTGCCCGACCCGGATAATCCGGTGATTACAGTAAACGACTCCCTCGGTATCTCAACATCAATATCTTTTAGATTATGTTCCCTTGCACCTTTAACAATTATCGTTTCTTTTTCCAAAACAAAAAATCCTTAATTAATAAGCTTTAAATATTATTCATTAGAGCATATAAAATCAATTTAATTAGAAGTACATCACTCATTCTTTCTGTACAGAATACTCCATATTTTCAGCAAATTGCATTATTTTTGATATAAAGATAATTCTGTGATGAAATGAGCGAACCAGGAATCATTAAAATATTAAAAGAATCCGCTGAGAGCGTTTATAAAGAAAAAGGTTCGGAATTTATTATAAAGGCTTTTCCGGTAAGAAATGAAGAGGAAATCCAGGGTTTTCTGAAAGACATTAAAAAGAAATATTATGACGCTTCACACTATTGTTATGCTTTCAGACTAAAAGATAATATTTTCAGGTATTCTGATGCAGGTGAACCTGCAGGCACTGCAGGTATCAGGATTCTTAACGCAATAGATCATTTTGAAATTACCGATATACTGATTGTCGTTGTTCGTTATTTTGGGGGCGTAAAACTTGGGGTTGGCTCATTGGGCAAAGCATATTATTTAAGTGCTGAACAGCTGCTTAAAAATTGTTCTTTTCAGGAGGAAAAACCTTTCATTAAAATAACTATAAATGCAGATTTTAATTTTATTAGTATAGTGCACCTAACTTTATCAAATCATTCGGCTATAATCGAAAATACGGAATATGGGGATAAAGCGACATTTGAATGTCTTGTACCTGAAAATCATCTGGACAGGTTTCTAACGGAGCTTTCAGACTCAGGGAATGGCCAAATCACAGTATTACCCCCCGGTAATAAAATTTTCCATCCTTTTTAATTTGATATTGACTTATATTTTAATAAAGCCGATATTTGTTCTGTACGAATAATTTATAGGAACAATTATGGCCAGTAAAAAGGCTGAACACGAGACTGCTGCAAAATTAGCAGATCTTACTTTCAAATTACTCGCAAACTGCCAGGAAAAGGAAGCCAGGCTTGCCGAAAAATACGGACTGACTCAATCTGAGTTCAGATGTCTTAGGCTTTTTAATAAAAGAGATATTCTGAATAATAAGCAGGTTGCAGAAAGAATGAATCTCAGTCCAAGCAGATTAACAAGAATAATTGACGGACTGGTAGTCAAGGATTATATCATCAGGCAGATTGAACCCAGTGACCGCCGGAACATGAAAGTTGAATTATCTAAACGCGGAAAAGTACTGGTTCAGAAGCTCAATAATGCATATGTGAATATCCACCAGGAAATACTTGAAGATATTGACAAACCGCAGCATAAGCCTTTGATAAATGCAATGGAGAATTTACTGGTTGCATTACAGAAATGGATTGCCAAGTAGAATTTTTAGTTTGGACTTTCACGCTTCAGATAGTTTAAATATTTTTTAGTCCATTCAAGGTCACTTATAAGTTCAATTAGATTGAGCAGATTATTCTGTGATAATCGAAGATAATTTTCTTCGAAATATTGCCTCGTCTGTTCGTTAGAACTTGACAATATCTGCTCAATCTTTTCCCTGATCTTTTCCATATTTGTTGAAAGATCCCTCTTTATAATAGATGTATTTTTTACATCGGCATTCGTTGAACTGAGTCTTAATACACGGAGTAGTCCCTGCACATATTTTGACGTAAAACTGAGGTTCTCTAAGAGCTGTTCATTCTCACCTGAATAACAGAGATTTATAAGAGTTGCCAGGTCTTCTTTTCTCTTCAACCGATCATCCGAAAACTTATTAATCTCATCTATCAAAAAAGCAATTTTTCCTTTCATTCTCTTATACCAAGTCCAATTCCATCACCGACAGGAATTAACACCGTCTTAAGGTACTTATTTGAAAAAAATAACTTATTAAATTCTTTTATATGAACTGCAGACTCACGGTATTTTGGAGGAATTGTTTTTGCCGCTGCATAGCCATGCCATAAAAGATTATCGACAAATATTACCCCTTTTTTCTTGAGAAGTACTAGCGAATAATCAAACAATTTTTTATAATCTTCTTTATCGGTATCAAGAAATATAAAGTCATATTTTTTTTCAAGTCCAGGTATAATATTCAGAGCGTCGCCTTCAAGAATTTCAATTTTCTCTTCCATTCCGGCTTTTTTAATATTTTTTCTTGCAACTTCAATATTTTCTTTACTCTTTTCAATTGTATGAAGTATACCTTTCTTTTTAAGATTCCTAGCTATTCTGATGGATGAATATGCAATAGCGGTACCGAGTTCCAATACGCGTTTTGGCTTTTGCATTTTAATCAAAAGCTCCAGCAGTTCTGCCGACTGCCAGGTTAATATAGGAACCCTGTTCTGTCCCGCATATGCCTCCATTTCCATTATCAGGGGATCGACGGTCTTCCTGAATGAATTTATGTATGTTTCCTGTGAACGATTTAATATATCACTCATTTTATTCCTCAACGTGAATTGATGCAATAATTTAATTATAAAAAAGGAAAGAATTTATTATGTAAATCATTAAAAGATGGGAAATGCGGGCTACTATTTCAGGTAAACCATTTTATTTGTATAAAGGCTGCCATTAAGATTCAAAACGTAAAAATAAATACCGCTGGCGGAATTAACACTATTATCGGTAGTTCCATCCCAAAAGACAGTATTGATACCATTATAAGAAATTCCCTTAAAAATAGTTTTTACTTTTCTCCCCAGGATATCATAAACTATCAATTCAGCTTGTAAATTTGCAGAAGCTACAAAATTAATTCTTGTGATAGAATTAAAAGGATTTGGATAATTGTTACTCAAAACATAGTTGGTTGGTAGTCCGCCAAGAGGAAGATTTAAAGATATATTCATGCTGCCTGACAAAAATTTATAATTATTGATTTCCGGATCACGATGAATATTACCGGATTCATCACTGTATGTAAAGTAAAAACTTATAACCTGGTTAAATGTAAATCCCGGCAAATTAACGGAAAATTTATAAGGAAGCTCCGTTTTCATATTCAGAATGTCAAAATTAATATTATCCGTTGAGTAATGAAGCTGAACATTTGAGTTAGTATGAGAGTCAATGAACGATTTATAAAGTATATACTCTCCATCGCCGGATTTCAGATTAGGAAAGGAAATTGCTTTTGCTGCAGATAATAATCCATACCCACGGTCATTATCAGGATTATTTGCATTATCTGAAGTTTCGTGAAATATATCCCTTACCTGTAAATTCGTCAGATGGGGATAAATAGAAAGTAAAAGTGCAGCAACACCTCCTGCAATCGGAGTGGCTGCGGAAGTGCCATTTGCATAGGTAAAATTATTTGGTCCGCTGGTAGAAGCACCAAAAACATTTACACCCATTGCTGCAATATCGGGTTTAATTCTTCCGTCATATGTCGGTCCCCGGCTGCTGAAAGGAGTAATCAGATTTTGATCATCAACCGCACCAACGGCCAGGGTATTAAAGCCGTCAGCTGGAGCTATGATATAATGCCATTTCACATTACCTTCGTTACCAGCCGCTGTAATAGTGACAACTCCCCGATTGAATGCTAACTCTGCAGCTTTTGTAACTATTGCAGTTTTCCCATTCATATCCTGGTAAGTGTAAGAGGAGTCGGGATTATCAAATATATTATATCCCAGAGAACTGCTTGTAACATCTACTCCCAGATTTTCCATCCATTCCAGTGCAGCAGCATAATTGTCTTCTTCTATATGAGTTTCACTTCTAATGTCTTCAGTTTTGGCAAGAATAAAGGAGGCTCCGTAGGAAGCACCAATCATAGTGCTGTCTTTATAGCCCCCGATCACGGATAATACATATGTTCCGTGGGAGTCTTGTGAAGGATTATCTTCGGGTTGATTTGCAGTAATGCCGTCGTGAAAAACAAAATCAGAATCGGTAATCACATTTATGTCCTTCAGTCCTTCGTGAGTAGTTCTGAACCCTGTATCTAATAAACCAACAATAATTCCTTCTCCGCTGATTCCTTTAGAATGAACGACAGGAATGTCAGAAAGTGCAAGCTGATCATATGAATTGCCATAGTCCAGTGCATCCTGAGTAACAGGTTTTGAAATATTTATGCTCCGAACCACATCTTTCTCAAAGTTTATTGTTTTAACTACAGTAATATTTTGCACAAAGGACTGTGCAAGTACCTGCTGTTTTTGATTATCATTGAGGTATGCAGAAACAGCATTAAACCAGTTAAGCTTGTTTTCTATTTTAATACCGAGATCCGTCAGCTTGTCAAGATAACCCTCATAAACGGGAATGTCTTCAAAAGTAATTATTGAATCAGCATTCATTATTTTTTCTCTTCTTTCAATAGCATGGCTTGAAAGAAGTTGAATCGCTTTTTTATAAGCAGGACTATTTTTCTGCAGGGATATAACCGGTCCTTTATCACGGAAGTATATAAAGTATTTCCCACCGCAGAACGAGAAGGTTAGAGGAACTAAAAGAAAAAGAAATAATAATATTTTCATCTGATGATTTTAAATAATCGGCCGAATCTTAAAGGTTCAATCAAATTATAGAATTTCCTGCTTGGGACGTATGGATCCCAAGACCAATAAATCATAAATGCTTTACCTATAATCGTGTCTTCAGGAACAAAGCCCCAGTATCTGCTGTCCATACTGTTTTCACGGTTGTCACCTAATACGAAATAATAATCTTTTGTCAGTGTATATCCGTGTACCGGTTTTCCTTCTATAGTAACTACAGTCCCTTCAACACTTAGTGTATTTTTCCCAAGTTCCCTGTCTATTAAACTTTTCCACAGTACGGCATTCTTTGCATTAAGCTCAACTAATTCACCTTTCCGGGGAACAACCATAGGACCATAATTGTCTTTATTCCAATTACTATCAGCCGGAAAAATTCCTCTTTCCGGAGCTCCACTGGGCATTTTATTTATTCTGTCCAGCTTAGCATATTGAGGATAATTATTTTCGAGCCCGTTCACATATACCTGCTGTTTGATGATTTGTATTGTATCACCGGGCAAACCTACAATTCTCTTGACCAGGTTAAGGTTGCTTTCGCCGGCACCATATGGAAATTTGAATATAATAACATCCCCCCTGTCCGGTGAAGAGGTTGAAAAAATATCAGCTGACGGGATTGATATTGAAGTCATCGGAATATACCGGGGTGTATGAAATGAAAAAGCAACTTTATTCACAAGTATATTATCACCGACTACCAGCGTGTTCTCCATGGAACCTGTTGGTATTCTGAATGCATCGAGGAAAAAAGATTTTACCAGCAATGCAAGGACTAGAGCTATGAGAATAGCTCTGATAAATTTACCGAATGCGGTTCTTTTCTTTTTCTTCCCTGAAACCGCAGACGGAGATTCAGTGAATACAGTTTTTTGACCGGGATTAAACAATATGGCACCTATTCATCTATCTGAAGCACCGCGAGGAATGCTTCCTGTGGTATTTCAACATTGCCAACCTGCTTCATTCTTTTTTTACCTTCTTTTTGTTTTTCAAGAAGTTTTCTTTTTCGTGTTATATCTCCGCCATAACATTTAGCAAGAACATTTTTCCTGAGAGCTTTTACAACAGATTTGGAGATTACTTTTGTCCCTATCGCAGCCTGAATTGATATTTCAAAAAGCTGACGGGGAATAAGTTCTTTTAATTTACTGCAGACTTTCCTCCCCCAATCATAGGATTTATCCCGGTGAACAATCATAGATAATGCATCCACAGGTTCGCCATTGAGCAGAATATCGAGCTTTACCAGTTCGGATTCACGATATCCTATATATTCATAATCAAATGAAGCATATCCTCTTGTTGAGGATTTTAGTTTATCATAAAAATCAAAGATGATTTCAGACAGAGGAAATTCAAATTGAAGATCTGCCCTGGTAGGATCAATATAAGTGGTATTTTTATAAATCCCCCGCTTTTCCATGGCCAGCTTCATAATATTTCCTACGTACTCGCTGGGACAAACGATCTGGGCTTTCATATAAGGTTCTTCAATTCTTTCTATGTCACCAACCGGCGGCATTTCGGCCGGATTATTAACCGTTATTTCTTCGTTCTTTTTATTATAAACAATATATTCAACATTTGGAAGTGTTGTTATTATAGATTGGTTATATTCCCTTAATAATCTTTCCTGAACAATTTCCATATGAAGCATTCCCAGAAAACCGCAGCGAAATCCAAATCCTAATGCTGCTGAGGTTTCCGGCTGATAAACAAGTGCTGAATCATTAAGTCTGAATTTTTCGAGTGCATCCCTGAGATCTTCAAAATCATCGGATACTGTCGGATATAATCCGCTGTATACCATTGGTTTCACATCCTTATAACCAGGAAGTGGTTTTGCCGCTCCTCCTCTGGCCAGTGTTATTGTATCACCTACCTTTGTATCATGAACATCTTTAACGCCTGCAATAAGATAACCTACATTTCCCGCTTCCAGTATATCCATTTTTAATTTTCTTAATCCGAGCACTCCGATTTCTTCAGCTACCTGTTCTTTCTCTGCAGCGAAAAATCTTATTTTATCGTTAGTCTTCACCCGCCCGTTAAATAATCTGATGTAAGCAATTGCACCGCGGTAGGAATCAAAAATGGAGTCAAATATTAAGGCCTGTAATGGGGCTTCAGGATCTCCCTTCGGGGAAGGAATTTTCACTACGATTCGTTCAAGCAGCTCATCAATACCTGTTTTATTTTTGGCACTGACAAGTAATATTTCATCTTCTTCACATCCAATTAAGTCGATTATCTGGTTTTTTACCTTACTGACTTCTGCACTTGGCAAATCGATTTTATTAATAACTGGAATTATTTCAAGTCCTGCATCCACTGCAAGATAGAGATTGCTTATTGTCTGTGCCTCAACTCCCTGGGCTGCATCCACAACCAAAATTGCACCTTCGCAGGCAGCAAGAGATCTTGAAACCTCATAAGAAAAATCAACGTGTCCGGGAGTATCTATGAGATTATAAATATATTCATTACTGTCCTTAGCTTTATAATGCATCTGGATAGCATGTGATTTGATGGTAATGCCTCTTTCTCTCTCAAGTTCCAGATCATCAAGCACCTGTGCCTTTGCCTCGCGTTCCGTAACTGCTCCTGTTTTTTCAAGGAGACAATCCGCCAGGGTGGATTTACCATGATCAATATGTGCTATAATACAGAAATTTCTAATGTTTATCATTCAGTTTCCAATATTAACTCCAAATATATATATGCGGTTAATATATTAAAAGTTACTAAACGGTGAGGTAAACCGGGTTAATTATAACTTATAAAAGAATTACAAAAACAAATTCTAAGCGGAAGTAGACAAGCATCTATTCACAAAGCAGATAATTTATATTTCTCCATCATATCAAAGATAACCCCTTCCCTTAAAGCATAATCGGAAACTGTAATGGTATCTATCTTAAAAAATTCAAATGCCGTATTCAGTATTAAAAGTCCCGGAGGAATGATATCAGCCCTTTTGGACTCCATCCCCTTAATCTTTTTTCTTTCTTCAACTGTTTTGGCAGAAAGAATTTTTTCTGAAACTGATTCCAGTTCCCTTTTGTTGAATGTTAAACCATTAATTGTGGCCGGGCTTTTTCCTTTTCTACTCTTCAAAATAATGGAAGCGATAGCTTCAATAGTTCCGGAAGTGCCTGCTATCAAATCATATTTATAATCAGTATACTCTCCGATCCTTTCTTTCATTAATTTTCTGATATGAAACCGGCACTGGTTTATTCTCTCTGATGTAATTTTATATTCCGGAAAGAAATGTTTGGACAATCTGACAGCACCGATTTTTATACTTTCGGCGAATATTACTTTAACATTATTCACATTTATAATTTCTGTGCTTCCTCCCCCTATATCAATACATAGAACATTTTTGCCGGAAACAGATAGTGCCTTCTCAGCACCTTTATATATCAGCCAGGCTTCCTCTTTCCCTTCAATTACCTCAACTTTAATTCCGGCTTTTTCTTGGATTTTTGAAATAAACTCAGATTTGTTTTTTGCCTCCCTGACCGCACTCGTTGCAACAGCTCTGAAATCCGCTCCGTATGAATCCGCAAGCCTCTTAAACTTTGTGAGGGTTTTTATTGCAAGTTTAGTTTCTTCTTCCGAAATGAAAGATAGTTCCTCTCCTTTATGAGAACCTAGCCTTATCACTTTCCGTTCTTTATCAATAATTTTGAGTTTCCCACCTGCTCCGGTTCTTGCTATTATCATATGAAACGAATTTGTACCCATATCTGCTGCAGCAAAACAAATGTCTTTCACTCATCTCACCTTTTGAACAGCAGGCAATATATAGACACACATCTTATATATATCTTCAACCGATATATCGTCTATCAATTCAGATTTGCGGATGTAAAATTTGTTATTGCCGATGGGAGCCCAGTTAAGCGGATTGGTAGGACCAAATATTGAAATTTGAGGCGTAGAAGTAGTTCCTGCTACGTGCATTATACCGGTATCATTTGATATAAATAAGTCGGAAAGTGATATTAAAGCTGCGACTGAAGGAATTTCCATGTTTATAAATAGAGGAATTTCAAATGGAACTTTTCCTTTTACAAAATTTATCTCTTCATGATCTCCGGAACTTCCGGTCAAATATATGTCGGCATTGTAATTTTCTTTAAGCTGTTTTATTAGTATGGCATACTTATAAAGAGACCAGCGGTTTTGTGGTTTGCCCGCCCCGACGTGCAGTCCTATCAATGGATTTCCCTCATTCCTTTTAAAGGAAGTAATAAATTTTTTTGCAGTTTTTAGGTCTCCGTTATCAAATGTAATTTCAGATTTATAATCATTTGTAGAGATACCGAAAGGACGTACAATATCAAGGCTTCTCTCCGAAACATTTGAATCCGGTTGTTTTCTCCAGTCAATTTCAACTCTCCGGTCAAAGAAAAAGGAACTCTGATTCATCTTACCATCCAGACTTTTAGGCCCGATTCTGATTTTTGAGTGGGATATTCGTGCAATAAGATTACTGGTAAATGAAATTGAGACAGTTACCGGAACAATAGTCACATCGTAACCTTCTCTCAACAAATTTATAAATTTTATCAAATAACCTGGATTAAAGATTCTCCTTTTGTTGAACACAAAAATTCTATCGATAAATTTATTTTTCACCATACCGGGGTAATTAAAGGTGCTTAGTATAAGCGTGATGTGACTATCAGGATATTTTTCTTTAATGGCTCTGAAAACCGATACGCCGGCAAGTAAATCGCCGAGTTGGTTATGCTGACGAACGATTAGAAATTTATTGGGATTATTAAGATCAAGGCTTTCGTTTTCTTCAATAGAAAAGAACTTCCGGAATATTTTATAAAGAGCATTTGAAATGAAGTTTTGTTTTGCCATTTATTTTTTGGGATTCGGCTGCTTCGTTTCAATTTCTGTAAATTTCGCCTCTTCTACGTCCTCAAATTTACTTTTAGGCTCGCTTTCTTTTTGGAAATTATTATTATTTTTTCTGCCGAGACGAAAATTCATAATAAATAATTTCACCATCTTAAAAACAATATAAAACAATATAAATAATAATATAAATCTTATTAAGCTCATTCCTGCCTCTTCGATTCAGGTTTAAAATATTCTCTCACACCCCTGTCTTTACGAAAGATTTGCTTGAATAGTTCCGAAAAATCCTGTTCATTGTTTACAAAATCTAGTTCGGTTGAATTTACAATCAATAACGGCGTACTTGTATACCTGAAGAAAAAATGAGTATAAGCTTCACTTAATTCTTCTATATAGCTTCTGGTAAGGTTTCTTTCAATTTTCCTGCTTCTTCTCTTTATATTATACATTATCCGGTCCACACTTGACTGAAGAAAAACAACAAGATCAGGCTTTCTTAAGCTGCGGGAGAGCAAAGGGAATATACTTTCATATAGCTTCAGCTCTTCACCGGTTAAATTTAAGTAAGCAAATATTCGGTCTTTCTCAAATACATAATCACTTACAATATATTGAGTAAAAAGATTCTCTTGCCCCAACTGTTCCTGCTGCTTATATCGGTTAATTAGAAAAAACATTTGGGTTTGAAAGGCAAATCTTTTCCTGTCGCTATAAAATTTTTCAAGGAAAGGGTTGGCTTCAAATTGTTCAAGTATTGGTTCAGCTTCCAGTTTATCACTTATTTTCTTTGCAAGAGAGGTTTTCCCGGCGCCGATAACACCTTCAATAGCAATATATCTTGTTTCCTGAAGATCGCTCAATTTATTTTCCACTATAATTTGTATTCTGTTTTCCTAATTATATTTTTTTTCAGTCCGGTTAAATCAATCTGTGAAATTTTCAATTTTTTAAGAGGATGAATAAAATCAGGAGCAATATCATATAAAGGTATAAGCACAAAATCTCTTTCAGTAATTCCCTGGTGAGGGACTGTAAGTTCAGAGTCGGAATAAATTTCCTGATCATAAAATAACAAATCCAGATCAATTTCTCTTGGTCCCCATTTTACTGATTTTGTTCTTCCAATTCTGTCCTCTACCTTTTTTAAAGTATAAAACAACTCTTTTAAGGAATACTCCGTGTCAACGGAAATCACGGCATTCAAAAAGTTATCCTGTTCTATATTGCCAAAAGGTTTCGTCTCATATACATAAGATTTACCTTCCACAACGCACTTATCGTCTGCATCAAAATATTCAACAGCTTTCAGCAGATTTTCCTGCCTTAGCCCTTTGTTTGACCCTAACCCTATATAAGCAATGACTGAAATTTTTATTACTCTTTTATTATTTATAATTCTTTCCTTTCCTTTGTAACCTCTATTTCAACACAGTCTACCACTCCTCCCAGAGGAGGATTATTTTTTCTGATGCGTACACAAACTTTCTGTATTCTGGTAAAATTCGATAAAAGCTCATCAGCTATTTTTGTAACAAGGCTCTCAATTAAATAATGTTTTTCTTCCAGTGCTATTTTGTACATAAGCTTATATACTTTATGATAGTCAATTGTTTCGGAAAGATTATCATCTATTGCGGCTTTGGAAAAATCTGTAAAAATGTCAACGTCAGCTTCGAATTTTCCTCCTACTGTCTGCTCTTCAGAAAGTACGCCATGATAACCATAAAATGTTGCTTTTTTTATCCTGATAATATTCAACATAATTTCTCCATAATTAAGCAGGTTTAATTAGTCTTCTGTTTTTTAATCTGGTAAACCCTTTTGTATTGGCCCATAACAGTCCTGTTAAGACTAGCATACTACCCCAAAAATGATATGCGGTTAATGCTTCATGATATGTAAGCCAGCCGAGTATCAGAGCGACAATGGGAGTAATAAAAGCCACTAGAGAAAGAAGAATTACATTCACTCTTTTCAACAGCCAGAAATATGATGTAAAGGTAACAATACTTCCAAATATACCAAGATATGCAATTGATAATAATGCATCTGCATTAAATCGTAAAGTGTTGAAATCCTCTATAATTATTCCCAGAGCAAGAAGTGAAAATCCGGCAATTGTCATAGGTATAAAATTCATCGTTAATGGATTCAGATGCTGACCATAACGTTTAATTAATACGGCAATTGCTGCCTGAAGTATTCCACCTATTACAATTGCAAACATACCCGTTAGGTATGATGTGATATTCCCACCCAGGTCATCCCAAAAAATCACCAGTATCCCCGCGAATCCGATAACAACACCGATCAATTTTGAATATCCGATTCTCTCTGATGGTATTATGAAATAAGAGAAGAGCACTATAAAAAACGGGTAAACGGCAAAAAGTACTGAAGCTAGTCCCGAAGGTACGAATTGTTCAGCCCAGTAAATAAATGCAAAAGGAATGATGAAAGTAAATAATCCCATTGTTAAATAAAACCTTATGCTGATTTTATCTTTTTGCAATTCAATTCTTTTAAACCGCATCCATAAATAAATAAGCAGGCTAGCAAGAAGAAATCTGAAACCGGAAGAGTAAAGAGGAGTTAATGATTCAAGACCTATCCTGATTGCCAGCCAGGTTGAACCCCAGATAGAACAAATTAAAGAAAACACAAGAACTATTTTTACTTTTTCACTCATATTTTCTGGTTTTTAATGCGATGATACCAAGAGAGCGTCCTGAGTTTTTCCCATCTCTCCTGTAAGAATGTAAAACTTCTTTATATTCAAAACTGCATATCGATGATCGCTGAATCCGTGCAGGTGGAATTCCTTGCTCAATCAGCATATCATGATTTGCTGACGATGTGTCAAGTAGATATTTGCCGTTGTCTTTTATCAGATATTTATTGTCGAAACAATCTGCCACTTCTTTCCCTACCTGGTAATTTACCTGACTTATTGCCGGTCCAATGAATGCAAACATATTTTCCGGATTACAATTGAAATCCGTTTTTAATTTTTTCAAAGTCTTTTCTGTAATTCTTTTTTGAGTACCTCTCCAGCCGGAATGAATACCCGCAATTATTTTTGTTTTCTGTTCATATATAAATACTGGAGTACAATCTGCTGTACTTATACAGAGGGCTATTCCAGGTAATTTTGTTATCATGGCATCACTTTCTCCGGTATTTCCGGGCTGTTCAACAACGCTTACCTTGTCACCATGCACCTGTTTTTGGAACGCAGCCTTGTCATCAGATAATCCGAGGGCAGCAAAGAATTGTTTCCTGTTTTCTAATACATTTTCTTTTTTATCTCCAACAGACAAAGAAAGATTAAAATAAAATGGGGGTAAGGAATTAACACCGATTTTAGTGCTGAAACCAAAAACCAATTCCTCAAATCTTTGGAATATATATGGTCGAAGTATAATCATAATTAAAGTATAAATTTAAGAAACTATTTGCTCAAATCTGATAGATAAATAGCAGGATTTTAACATTGCAGGAATCCAGGGTTACAATAATTGCATGTCCGTTATCCGTAAATCTTAATTGTTGTTTCACGGTACTACCACATTCAATTGAGACTGTAAAGCTCAAGTATTATATTACTATATTGTTTTTGAATCAGGAA
>DATICR010000111.1:0-2674 GCA_035456745.1 Ignavibacteriaceae bacterium | reverse complement strand
TCTTTTGAGAGTGATGATTCCGTTCCTGAAATTGTAAAAGAAAGACTACCATTAAGTGATTTTGTAAAATTATTCAAACCTGTATTTGAAAATAAAAAGATAAAAAAAGTATGTCAGAATGCGAAGTTTGATATTTCCGTTTTAAGAAGTCGTGGTATTGAAGTTAATAATTTTTATTTTGATACTATGCTGGCCAGTTATGTCATCGATCCCGACCAGAAACACGGCATGGACGAACTTTCAATTAAGTACCTGAGTTACAGACCTATTCCTTTATCGGATTTAATTGGTAATAAAAAAGATTCCTCCAAAATATTCAATGTAGATTTAAAAGCAATATCCGACTATTCCTGCGAAGATGCTGATATTACATTTCAGCTTTATAATACATTAGATCAAGTAATCAAAAAAGAAAAGCTCGAGAAAGTTGCTTATGAGATTGAATTTCCCTTAATCCCGGTACTTGAAGATATGGAGAGAGAAGGTATAAGAATAGATACCACCGCACTCATATCATTTGGGAATGATTTACAGGTAATGCTTGATGATTACACTAAAAAAATTTACAAATGTTGTGGGGAAGAATTTAACATCAATTCTCCTTTACAGCTTCAG
Organism: Ignavibacteriaceae bacterium; assembly: GCA_035456745.1. Classification (GTDB taxonomy): domain Bacteria; phylum Bacteroidota; class Ignavibacteria; order Ignavibacteriales; family Ignavibacteriaceae; genus DATFVA01. The sequence goes on along the minus strand of DATICR010000111.1, from coordinate 2,059 downwards.
AAAATATTATTTGATAAATTGAAATTAAATCCAGGTAAAAAAAACAAAACAGGATTTTCAACGGATGCTCGTGCTCTGGAAAGTCTACGGGGAGAACATGAAATCATCGGTCTAATCCTCGATTTCCGTCAGGCAGCAAAATTAAAATCAACCTATGCGGATTCTCTCCCAACCCTTATTCATCCAAAGACCGGGAGAATTCATACCTGTTATAATCAGACTGTGGCTTCTACGGGACGGTTGTCCAGTAATGATCCTAACCTTCAGAATATCCCGATTAGAACTGAGATGGGTAAAGAAATAAGAAGGGCCTTTGTTCCGAGGGATAAAAACCACTTTATATTAAGTGCAGATTATAGTCAGATTGAACTTAGAATTCTCGCAAGTATTACTGGTGATGAAGGTTTAACCAAAGCTTTTAAGAGCGGAGAAGATATTCACAGAAGTACGGCTTCGCTTGTATTTATGGTACCGCCTGAGGAAGTAACTCCGGAAATGAGAAGACGGGCCAAAGAAGTTAACTTTGGTGTTTTATATGGGATAGGCCCGTTTGGATTAAAAACCAGGCTAGGAATTACTCAGTCGCATGCTAAAGAAATAATTGATACTTATTTCAGAACTTTTAACCGAGTAAAAAATTTCATGGATGAATGTGTGCTTAAAGCCAGAGAAAAAGGTTTTGCTGAAACCATTTACGGCAGAAGAAGATTTCTCAGGAATATCAACAGCAGCAACCGGGTAGTTCGTCAGTTTGAAGAACGCGTTGCAATAAATATGCCTATACAGGGATCTGCTGCAGACATGATTAAACTTGCAATGATAAATATTTATAATGAATTAAATAAAATGAAAGCCCAGTCTAAAATGGTACTGCAGGTACACGACGAACTTGTATTTGATGTACATAAAGATGAAGTTGATGAAATAACTTCATTAGTAAAGGAAAAAATGGAAACCGCAATCCCTATGAAAGTCCCTATCCAGGTTGAAACCGGAATCGGAGAAAACTGGCTTGATGCACATTAATTTTTAATCTTTTGTCAGATGCAGATCGATACAAATAAAATCAAAAAAATATTGTGTATTAAACCGAGAGGCATCGGGGATATTATACTTTCTACGGTAATTCTTGAAAACCTTGCAGAGGGATTTCCAAATGCACAAATCGATTACCTTACCGAAAAATTTGCAAAGTCCTCAGTGGAAAATAATCCATTTGTTAACAAGGTTCTGACAATGAATGAAGGTGAATTCCCTCTTCTGGTAGCTCTGAGAATCAGAAAAGAAAATTATGACTTGATCCTTGATTTGTGGAGCAATCCCAGAAGCGCCCAGATAACCTTTTTATCCGGTGTAAAGTATCGGGTAGGATTTGCATATAGAGGTAGAAAATATGCATATAATATCCCAGGTACCAATGCCCGAGGTGTAACTCATTCCGCTGAGCATAATCTGGAACTTCTTAAGGTATTTAACATTCCTATAAAAACAAAGAATATTCATTTTTATATCTCATCAGAAGATAAAGAATTTGGTAAAAGTTTCATCAAAAAATATTTCCGGAAGGATACTTTTATTATTGGAATTATTCCTGCTGGTGGCTGGCAGTCAAAAAGATGTGACGCTACTAAATGGGTAGAGATATGCTCAGTTTTAAATGAAAAATATAAATTATTGTTTTTGATTTTATGGGGTCCTGGTGATGAATATGATGCAGATTATATAAAAAATCATTTCCCGGGTAATACTGTTTTGGCTCCGAAGACGACTGTGAAACAAATGGCAGGATTAATTAACAGTTGTAACTTCATTCTTGCGAATGATTCTGGACCAATGCATATGGCTGTCGCTCTGGGAATTCCAACACTTGGAATTTTTGGTCCTACAGACCCCAGAAAACACGGACCATATTCTGATAAATCTGATTATGTTCAGAAAGAAGAACTTTTTTGCATAAAATGCGATTATCTTGTATGCCCTTACAACCATGAATGCATGCTCCAGTTATCCAATCATGAAATTATCAAAAAATTCGATTCAATCTTAAAAAGAAATAATA
>DATICR010000110.1:0-3602 GCA_035456745.1 Ignavibacteriaceae bacterium | reverse complement strand
TGAAGGGAATAATCTTCTTTATTATGGTCTTGGTGAACTCCATAATCCGAAGATTCATACATATAACATCACTACTCATTCAGATTCTATTGTTTACAATTCAGAAAATGATCCGGGTAATTGTATGGAGTCCACCTGGTTCCAATCAATGAGATGGTCTCCTAACAATATGCGGATGGCATTTTTCGGTTTTGGACTTGAAGCAACGAATACCATTTATACTTTCGATTCTGATTCCGGGCGGGCATATAGATATACTGATTGCGGCAGTGAAGGATACGCCTATCATTTGACCTGGCTTAATAATGATACTATCATGTATGTGAGTAATGATGATAACTTCATTTATGGATTCACACTTGATCATCCACTTTTAATAAAAGAAGAGTCAGATCATATAATACCGGCTGAATTCAGAGTTTCAGCATACCCGAATCCATTTAACGGAACAGTAAACATTAATATCGATGGAAAAATAAAAGAACCTGAAATAAGAATTTATAACATAAATGGGGAAGAGATAAAACGATATGAAAATATTCAGGGTTCCGGAAACCGGTATAGGGAATTATGGGATGGAAGAAATAATTCCGGAGAAAATGTTTCCTCTGGAGTTTATCTGGTAATAGTTAGAGACCAACAAAATCCTTTATCAGTTAAAGGCAGTTCCAAAATAATATACCTTAAATAATGTAGTTGACGCATACACCTTTTCGTGATTAAATAAAAAAAAGGGAGCTTGCACTCCCTTCAAATCAGGAGCCTTCCTTCACTTCAATTATTTCATCGGGGATTAACCCGTGCGCTTCCCTGTGCACACTGATTGCTGATTCCTTATCGGGAGCTTCCGAGAGGCAGAATACAGTACCATCTTTTTCATTGTACCAGTATTTTAAATATTTCACCCCATACTTACCTTGCTTCTGAAGATCTTTTTTATGGGCTTCAGCAACATCCTTTGCCGTAAGCCCTTCAACAGCTTTATGAATATCCATGAATAACGCCATACAAAAACTCCTTCCTATTATTATATATAAAATATTAATTAATTTAATTGCAGGAATGCTGCCTCAGGAAAAGGAAGCATATTTAATCAATTTAGCAGCACGGATTATTAAATATTAAACAATTATTGTTAAATAAGCAATAATATTATTTCATATATTATTCAATTTACTAAGTTGCCCAAATACAAATGACGCAAATCAACTATGATTCTTTAAACCCAAAAGATGAAAAAAGTAAAGATTCCCCCGGCAGTGATTCCCCTGGAATGTTTAGAACTCATCCTGTAATTCTTCCCTTCTGCCTGACAGCGGACAGTTGCATGCAAAGGGAAGGATTTTTTGGCAACAATAACTTTACACAAAATTCCATCGGTTCTCATTAAAAAATAAATAATAAAATTATAATAAAATTTTAACCGTTTTTAATATTCGATCCGGACAACCTTGTATATTTAAAAAAAATGGAGATTTTTTACAATTCTTTGACAACTTGATTCTATTCTTTATGTAATTTTACAATGTGAATGAAGTTTATTTTTTTGGGAGGTCAAATGCAAAAAATTATAAGGATAATCATTTTAAGCGGATTATTACTGAGCGGATTAGCTTTTTTTATTTCTTTCACCGGATGCTCCTCATCTCCTGGTCTTATCGAGCAATATCCCGATTTTCTAAACAGAAAAGAACATATTTCATCAATATCACTCTGCACTGACGTACTTGTTTTTTTTGACGGAGTAGAATCGGGTGTAATTATAGATATTCCTTTAAGTAAGGAAGTTGGTGATTCAATTCTGAGCATCTTCAAGCGTGAGCTTGAAAAAAAGAATTATCCGGTAGATGAAATTTATCCTGCTGCGGTCGGATATTCGATGGGAGGAGATGAAAGACATTACAGGGTATTTGAAACCAAAGAAGATTACTCCCGCAACACCAGTTCACTAAAATTGGTTTCACCGCCTTTTATAATGGAAGATAAATTTCTTGAGGTTGAGGATTTATTGAATGGAAAATTAGAAGCAGTTTCGGCCGGATACGGTACAGGTAACTTCGAACAAACACCGGAGGGAGAATATTTGCTTTATTGTTACGTTGAGGGAACAAATGTCTCCTTCACCAAACAGCTCGGAGAAAGTTTTTTAAGTTCACTGCTCTCGGCAGGAAAGCTAGAATCTCATCCTGTATCCGGATCAAACATTTCATACCAGCTCTTTGATTTGCAGACCGGTGTGGTCGTTTTAAGCGACGGAAGGATTTTGGAAAACAGCGACATTAATGGTGACAATATCGCTGACCCGCTGGTAGATATGCTGGAGGAAATACCGGCAAAAGTTAGTGCTTTCAAATAGCTACATAAAGTAAAACCTGCAAGCGGCATTTCGTCCCACTGGATGTTGAATATCGACGGCTCCAGTATGTGGGGATGTTCCAACAGGCAGGCTCGTAGCTCACGTCTCTTGACGTGAGCTGAAGGATCATTTCTGGGGATTGTCATCTGGAATGTTTTAATTTATCTGCCATTTTGAATTTCATCGGAGATCCTTATCTGAGCAATTGGGATATTTCAACAGGTTTCCTGACCTGAATGATGTGATGAAGATAATTAGTCTCGGAAAAAAGAATATTTTTTTCTATCTTATCAGGGATCCATTTATCCACACAAAATAATTTCTTATATAACAATTAATGATAAGTGTTAACTTATGTTGTTAATGAATAATATTCTGTCTTCAATATTAAACGGATTTATGAAATTCTTATGAAAGCAAAGTCAATAAAAGGAAATTCACCTGAAGATATAAAGGTATTATTGCATCAAAGTATGACTGATGATTTCAAACCAACGCTGGCTATTGTATTTTTATCGGTAACACAAAATCGTAATGAAGTTTGTAATATTCTAAATGAATCGGATATAGTTGTTTTCGGATCCACAGCCGCAGGAGAATTTATTGACGGTGATCTGGAAAAAGAGTCTACCACAATTTTATTACTCGATGTGGACAAGGATAGTTTTGTGGTACATCTTGAGGAAAGAAGCGGCAAAAGTAAAATCAAAACCGCCGCAGAGATAGGAAAAATTGGATTGGGCAGGTTTTCTAATCCTGCCTACCTTGTCGCTGCAGGAGGGTCAATCATTGATGGGGAAACAATTATTAAAGGAATCAATGGTACTTCCGGCAAAGACACTATTATATTCGGCGGTATATCCGGTGATGAATTGAGGGGTACAGAAATACATCTGTTTACTAACGACAAGTCTTCCCGGGATGGAATTATAGCATTAATTTTTGATAATGATAAAGTAAAGTTAACAGGACTGGCAACCCACGGCTGGAAGCCCATTGGAACAGTAAGGACAATCACTGACTGCGAGGAATGTAAGGTTTATACAATAGATAACGAACCCGCCCTTGATATCATGGTTAAATTCCTTGGTATCTCATTAAATGATTATCCGGGTGATGAAATAATAAATAATGTTGGGAAATTGGATCCCATACAATTGCTGAGGGATGACGGAAATACAATTATGAGGGCTATCAGAAACGTCAACACAAAAGAACGTTCAATATTGCTTGCCGGTCCGGTAAC
>DATICR010000109.1:0-7261 GCA_035456745.1 Ignavibacteriaceae bacterium | reverse complement strand
AAAGAGAAAAATTCACAAAACTATCCGTGTCCGATTCTAAAGCTTCTGTTTCAATAAAATCTTTCCGGTTGAGTTGCATATAGCTTACCTCATTATTCTCACCGAAAAGTTTCATCGAGTTAACAGCTTTCCCAAGCAATTTTATTTTACTAAATTTACTTTGATCATAAATCTTATCGTATACTTCTCCCGGACTTACGCCGGCCTCTAATAACTGCGCTGCAATTTTGTGAAGTGCAGGAGTTGTTCTTTCAAATCTGAATGAACCGGTATCTGTCATAATCGCTGCGTATATAGGTTCAGCAGTGCTATAAGTCAGTTTAACAATTCCAGATTCCTTCATAAAATCAAAAATTATGTGCCCGGTGGCGCTGTAATTAGTATCAATAAAAACATAATTAAAGATATTTTCGTAATCCTGATGATGGTCTATACAGATTTTTAATTTTTGTGAATTTAAAAATCCATTTTCCATTCTTACCATCCTGTTCGAACGATTAAAATCAATGGCTATTATAACATCGACTTCATTAAAAACATCTTTATGATCATGTTCTAAGAAATATTCAATAATATTTTCTCTGTCGAGAAAAGTTAAGTTATAAGGGGTTGCACTGTGATTGATTACTCTGGATTTTTTTCCTCTCTCCTTGAGAATATTAAAGATTGCAATCTCAGACCCAATAGCATCCGCATCCGGATTAACGTGTGTTGTAATCAGGAAAGAATTATTATCAAGCAGAATTTTTTTTAATTTATTGAAATCAAGCATGCATTTTAATTAAAATAAAAGGGCTCGAAATTCTCAAGCCCAAATGATTTAATTAGCAAAAATAGAAAAAATATATGTTAATTCAATAAATATTGTTAATTGACATCCCAGATATTTCCACTGTACAGAAGTTTTCTAAGGTCGCCTTCGCCTTTAATTTTTTTCAGAGTCTCAATCTGATTATGAAGAGAATTTTCGTAAGTTTCTTTCAACTCCTGTCTCAATATTCCAACAGGTGTTGGCATTCCTTCCATCTCGCCAAGTTGTGCAAGAATATGAGCACGTGCAGTTCCTTTATCAAATTCATCATGAATCCATACTTCATTAATTGACTCTGAGCCTTCATCAATTGTGATAATGGTTGGAGTTAATCCATCAAGCTTAATTCCTTTGTTATTTTCCTTTCCGAAAATCATTGGTTTTCCATGCTCCAGGAACAGTACGTTCTCCGCTTTAGTCTCCTTTTCAGTTAAGGCAAAATAAGCCCCGTCATTGAAGATATTACAGTTCTGATAAATTTCCACGAAAGCGGTACCCTTGTGTTCTCCGGCCCGCATCAACATATCTTTTAAATGTTTAGGATCTCTATCGAGACTTCTTGCAATGAATGTGGCTCCTGCACCAACAGCAAGACTTAAAGGATTAAATGGATAGTCGATACTGCCGAATGGGGTGCTTTTGGTTTTCTTTCCGCGTTCCGATGTCGGTGAGTATTGCCCTTTCGTTAAACCATAAATCCTGTTATTAAAGAGGAGTATTTTAATATCAACATTTCTTCTGCATATATGAATAAAGTGGTTTCCGCCAATGCTTAATAGATCTCCATCACCGGTTGCTACCCAAACAGATAAATCGGGACGGTTAACTTTGATACCTGTTGCAATCGCCGGGGCTCTCCCGTGAATTCCATGGATTCCATAAGTATCCATATAGTACGGAAATCTGGCAGCACATCCAATTCCTGAAACCCAGACAAAATTTTCTTTTTTGATATTCAATTCGGGAGAAATTCTCTGCATTTGGGCCAATATGGAATAGTCACCACATCCGGGACACCATCTGACATCCTGTCCGCTGGAAAAATCCTTTGCTGTATATTTTAACTCTTTCTGCATATCTTTATTTTCCATTTTTGCCTCCTAAAATGGATTCAATCTTTGATTCAATCTCAAATGATTTAAATGGAAGTCCCTGAATTTTATTAAATGCTTCCACATCAATGAGAAATTCCTGCCTAATTAGTTTAGATAATTGACCCATATTAATTTCAGGGCATAGGATGTATTTGAATTTCTTTAAAACTTCTCCTGTATTTTTCGGGAATGGATTAATATAACGGAAATGAGCATGACCGACTTTTAATCCATTAGCCCGTACGCGATTTACAGCTTCTCTGATTGAACCATAAGTACTGCCCCATCCCACAATGAGAAGCTCTGCTTCTTTATCGCCTTCAACTTTTAAATCAGGGATATCATTTTCAATATTCTTAACTTTTTGAGCCCGGAGTCTTACCATAAATTCATGATTCTCAGGATCATAACTGACATTCCCCGTTATATTAGCTTTCTCAAGTCCTCCAATTCTGTGTTCTAATCCTGGCGTTCCTGGAACAACCCAGGGTCTGGCAAGATTTTCATCTCTTGAATATGGTTGAAAATTCGCAGGATCAGTTCTGAAATTGATTTTAATTTCAGGAATTTTATCCGGGTCCGGCAACATCCAGGGTTCGGATCCATTCGCAAGATATCCATCAGATAAAAACATTACGGGCACCATATATTGAGTCGCTAACCTGGTGGCTTCAAGTGCCATGTAAAAACAATCTACAGGAGTGGAAGGAGCTACAATTACCACAGGGGCTTCACTGTTCCTACCATACATTGCCTGAAGCAAATCCGCCTGCTCGGTTTTTGTAGGAAGTCCGGTACTTGGGCCGCCGCGCTGGATATCAATTATGATAAGCGGAAGTTCAGTCATTACTGCGAGTCCGATAGCTTCAGTTTTAAGAGCGACACCTGGACCGCTTGTGGTTGTAATTCCAAGAGCACCCGAGAAGGAGGCTCCAATGGCCGCTCCAATAGCTGCAATTTCATCCTCCGCCTGAAATGTTCTCACTCCAAAATTTTTATGCTTGCTAAGTTCGTGAAGTATATCTGATGCAGGAGTAATTGGATAAGATCCAAGGAATAAAGGTAATCCTGATTTTACAGAAGCTGTAACAAATCCTATAGCCAATGCTTCGTTCCCGGAAATATTTCTGTATTTCCCTTTAATCAATTTTGCTGGTCGGACGTTGTATCTGGTAGTGAACAATTCAGTATTTTCTCCGAAATAAAATCCTGCTTTCAGAGCTTTCTCATTGGCAGCTGCAATATTCTCACTTGATGAAAATTTTGTTTTGATCCATTTCAATGTAGGTTCTATAGGACGACTGTATAGCCAATACATCATACCGAGTGCAAAAAAGTTTTTACATCTTTCAATTTCTTTTGCTGAAAGTCCGCTGTTTTCAAGAGCTGTCTTTGTTAACTGACTCAGTGGAACCTGAACTACGTTATAGCCGTCAAGGGTGCTATCCTCTAAAGGATTTGAACTATATCCCGCTAGCTTGAAATTCTTTGAATCGAATGCACTTATATTAATGATAATTGTGGCACCAGGTTTCAGATCTTTTATATTTGTCTTCAGGGCAGCAGGATTCATTGCAACAAGAACATCGGGGGAATCACCCGGTGTATGAATATCATCGCTGCTGAAATGAAGCTGAAAACCGCTGACACCATATGTTGTACCGGCAGGAGCACGTATTTCAGCAGGATAATCCGGAAGTGTGCTCAAATCATTTCCTACCAGCGCGGTTGTGTTTGTAAACTGGCTGCCGGTTAATTGCATACCATCCCCGGAATCACCGGCAAATCTTACGGTAACATCTGAGAGATCTAACACTCCTTTTTGCATTTTGCACTCGGGTTTGTGAATAAAAATTATTAAAACTCGTTTAGTATTCTGTATTAAAAATAATAAAAACGTCATTAAACTTTAATATTAAAATCTATTACCTTTTTATTAATATCTTAATCTCATATATCACAATCAGTTATCGGGGAAATATTTCCGAAAATGTAAATTTTTCGTTTTCTTTTGTAAAATCTGAAAGAAGTACTATAGGCAAGAATAATTCAACCGATAAGAAATCCAATCTCTATTTTTATTAAACGATTCTGTTTTCGTAATGTTCCAAATTATAAAAGCTGTTGCTGATTGTCAAATGTTAGTGAATAGCATCGAAGGAAAACTAATGGGCGCTGAGATCTTTTGGTTTATGTCTTATATGAGTGCATTTTATTTCCTCAGTTAGAAAATACTTTAATTCTTAAGAGCCTAACACTTTGCTTCCTTAAATAAATGCTTTTTATTGAATTTTGATTTATCTATTTGGAAAAGCGTATACAGAGCGAATACAGAGCGTAATTAGTGCGTTATTTGTACGTGTACAGACATTTATTGTATATGAATTTTCAAATAATAATTTAGTTGGCTTCAATAACTTTTAATATATAGTTTTTTTGGATTTTGGAGTTTGAGAAGAAAGAATTGGATTTATATCTTACCTTATATATATTAGAAATTTAATTCGTTCAAAAAAAACGGACATACAAATTGATTGCACGCCCGTCATAGAGGTAAGTAAGGGCCTATTAAATCAGAAAGTTAATTGAGTATTAATTTCAGTTAACTTCCCATGTATTACCATTAAAGAGAATTTTATCAAGATCCCCTTCCCCCTTCATCTTCACAACATTCGCTATCTGTGCCTCGACACCATAATCATAGGTCTCTTTTTTGATCTGCCGGAAAACTCCCATTGGTGTAGGGAAACCATTATAATCTGTAAAATGAGCAAGAAAAATTGAAAGGACAGGACTTTCATCAAATTCATCATGAACCAAAACGTCGTTCACACTGTTTCCATTTTTACTCAGGTCAACAATGGCAGGTTTATAACCGTCCATTTTAATTCCTTTATCTTTATTTTTTCCAAAAAGCATCGGTTTACCATGTTCAAGAAATAGAACATTATCATCTTTAGTTTCTTTATTGCTTAATGAATCAAATGCGCCATCATTATATATAACACAATTCTGGAATACCTCGATAAATGCCAATCCTTTATGTTCTGCTGCACGTTTAATCATTGCCTGCAGATGTTTTGGATCGCGGTCTATGGTACGGGCTACAAATGTTGCCTCTGAGCCGATTGCAAGAGAAACAGGATTAAATGGATAATCAACACTGCCGAATGGAGTCGTTTTGGTAATCTTACCTTTTTCAGAAGTTGGGGAGTATTGTCCTTTTGTTAATCCATATATTTTATTGTTAAACAGGATTAATTTTAAATCGATGTTCTTTCTGCACGCATGAATGAAATGATTGCCGCCGATACTCAAAAGATCACCGTCGCCTGTTGCAACCCATACTGATAAATCCGGTCTCGCTATTTTTACTCCGGTTGCAATTGCCGGAGCTCTTCCATGAATGCTATGCATACCATAAGTTTCCATGTAATATGGAAAACGAGAAGAACAACCGATTCCGGAAATCCATACTATGTTTTCACGTTTATCACCCACAATTTCGGGAAATGTTCTTTGAACTTGTGCAAGGATTGAATAATCACCGCAACCCGGACACCATCTTACATCCTGACTGCTCGAAAAATCTTTAGCCGTTAATTTAATTTCTTTGGTTTCTATTTTATCAGCCATTATTCTTTTCCTCCGAGTATCTCAATTATTTTATCTTCTATATCAGAAGTTCTGAACGGTAATCCTCTGACCAGGTTGAATTGGATTACAGGAAAGAGGAATTCACTTTTGATAATTTTCGCCAGTTGTCCTAGATTAATTTCCGGAATTAATATATTTCTGAAATCGCTCAATACCTTACCGGTGTTTTTAGGGAATGGATGAATATACTTCAGATGTGCCTGCGAAACGTTATATCCTTTTTTTCTTGCTTTGATTACTGCTTCAGTAATAGCACCATAAGTTCCTCCCCAACCAAGAACAAGCAATTCACCTTTTTCATCACCATCAACCGTGAGTTCAGGTATGTCATTAGTCATATTATTAATTTTTTGTTCACGCAGTTTTACCATTCTGTCGTGATTATCAGGATCATAATTTACATTGCCTGAAATATTTGCTTTTTCAAGACCGCCGATACGATGTTCGAGTCCCGGAGTTCCCGGTTTTACCCATGGCCTTGAAAGATTCGAATCCCGAAGATAAGGAGCAAATCCTTCCTTTTCAGTTCTGAATCTAACTTCAAATGAAGGAAGTTCGCTCGACTTTGGCACTTTCCAGGGTTCTGAACCATTAGCAATATACCCATCTGTAAGAAGTATAACAGGAGTCATATATTTCAATGCAAGCCTGGAAGCTTCGATAGCCATATAAAAACAATCGCTTGGACTTTGTGCAGCCAGAATAGCGACGGGTGATTCACCGTTTCTTCCATACATTGCCTGAAGAAGATCGGCTTGTTCCGTCTTAGTCGGTAATCCTGTACTTGGTCCGCCGCGTTGTACATCAACTATAACAAGCGGCAATTCAGTCATAACTGCCAGTCCGATAGCTTCTGTTTTCAATGCTAAACCCGGACCGCTGGTAGTAGTGATAGCAAGTGACCCTGCAAAAGCCGCTCCAATTGCAGAAGTAACACCGGCAATTTCATCTTCTGCCTGGAAAGTTTTAACTCCGAAATTTTTGTAGTTACTCAGATATTGAAGGATTTCTGAAGCCGGTGTAATAGGATAGGAACCGAGGAATAAAGGAAGCTTACTTTTAACTGATGCAGCCAGAAAACCGATAGCAGTTGCCTCATTCCCTGAGATACTTCTATAAATTCCTGCGGGTAATTTTGCAGGTTCTACTTGAAATCTGGTGCTGAATAATTCATTCATTTCACCAAAATTAAATCCTGCTTTCAAAGCTTTTTCATTAGCATCAATAAAAACCGGATTTTTTTTGAATTTACTTTTTATCCATTCTAAAGTAGGCTCAATTGGTCTGTTAAATAACCAATACATTAACCCAAGAGCAAAAAAGTTTTTACAGCGTGAAATTTCTTTTTGTGTTAATGATGTACCTTCAAGTGCTCTGGTTGTTAATGAAGCAATTGGAACCGGATATAACTGATAACCTTTAAGGCTTCCATCCTCAATCGGATTGGCTTCATATTTTGCTAGCTGAAGATTCTTTTTATCAAATGAATCTGTATTTGCAATTATCATTCCCCCTGGCTTTAATTCGCTCAAATTCTTTTTAATTGCCGCAGGATTCATTGCCACTAAAACATCAGGTCTATCGCCTGGTGTATAAATATCTGTACTTCCGAAATGTAGCTGAAATCCGCTAACACCATAAACTGTTCCTTGTGGAGCGCGTATTTCTGCGGGATAATCGGGAAGTGTACTTAAATCAT
>DATICR010000108.1:0-5883 GCA_035456745.1 Ignavibacteriaceae bacterium | reverse complement strand
CGTTTTGTTTCCTCAATTATTCTGGTTCAGAAAAATCAGGAGATCAGTTCCTATTATGCTTATAATAGCAATATTCGTAAATGTCGGAATGTGGTTTGAAAGGTTTGTAATCGTTGTTACTTCTCTGCACCGCGATTTTCTCCCTTCGAGCTGGGGAACTTTCGTCCCGACAATATTTGATCTCGGGATACTGGCCGGCAGTTTTGGATTATTTTTTACACTCGTCATTCTATTTACAAAAAGTTTACCGGTAGTTTCAATGTCAGAAGTGAAGGCAATGTCTGAGGGGGCACAGCCTCACAATACGGAGGTTGTAGCTAATGGATAGGACTGAAAATTTATTTGGAATATCTGCTCTTTTTGATAATCCTGATTCAATTATAGCTGCCGCAAAGAGAGTAGTCAAAGAAGGATACAAAAAATTTGATGTTAATACTCCTTATCCATTGCATGGTATGGATTCTGCAATGGCTTTGAAAAGATCGAAACTGGGGTTTGTTACTTTATTTTTTGGTTTTTCCGGTACAGCTTTTATCCTTTTGTTTATGTACTGGACTATGTCCGTCGATTATCCCCTGGTTATTGGCGGCAAACCATATTTTGCTTTACCAGCCTTCATTCCTATAACCTTTGAGTTTACAATTTTACTTGCAGCGATTTCCACAGTTTTCGGAATGATAATGGCATTCTTTAATCTACCATATAACAATCATCCTATTCACGATACTGATTATATTAGAAAAGTTTCGTTAGACAGGTATGGTCTTGTTATATCTACTGAGGATCCGATCTTTGATGAACGTGAAGTAGTTGATCTTTTTAATGAACTTGGAGCGGAATCAATAGAAAAAATTTATTATCCTGAAAAGGAAAAGTATCCGGTTTTTGATTTAAAATTTATTGCGTTCCTAATTGTGGTGGGTCTTATTACCTCCGGGATTACTTATTTTACGCTTAATAAATTTATGTATATGGTACCATTCAACTGGATGTCTAACCAGGATAGAGTGAATCCTCAATCAACGAGTAATTTTTTCTCGGATAGATTCGGGATGAGAGAACCTGTTGAAGGAACTGTAGCCAAAGGATTTGCGCCTTATCCATACATGGGGATTGCTGAACCAAAGGAATATCTCATTAATCCCGTCCTTCCAACCAGAGCATCTATTGATTTAGGGAAAAGAAAATTTTTGACATTTTGTTCTCCCTGCCATGGAAATTTTGCTGATGGAGACAGCAGACTTCGCGGACAATTCCCAAATCCTCCTTCATTACACACTCAGAGAGCAATTGATTTTCCTGACGGCAGAATTTATCACGTGATTACTAACGGCCAGAATGCAATGCCTTCTTATGCTTCACAAGTTACGCGTAAAGAGAGGTGGTCAATAGTAAATTATATCAGAGTTCTTCAGCGTGCCGAAAATGCGTCAACCGCTGATATTAAAGAGATTAAACAGGAGTCTTCCAGTGTTCAATAATAATATTGGATTTATTAAACGTCCTTTACCTCAGAAATATATTACTGCAATGTACCTGCTTCTTGGTATTGGACTGATCCTGGGAATTCTAGCATACATAATTGATCCTCACAGAGCATCCTATAGCTACCTGATATCTTTTATGTTTTTAATAAGCCTGGGAGTAGGTTCACTTTTTCTTGTTTCACTTGAATATCTTGCCGGCGCTGTTTGGAGTACTCCTTTCAGAAGAATAAGTGAATTCTTTTCCGGTGTAATCCCTTATTTTTTTATTCTTGTCATTCCACTTTTGTTTAGTATGCACAATCTTTTCCAATGGACACAGCCGGAGGCTAAATCTGATGCCGTGCTTCAGAGTAAGGATGCATACTTGAATATTCCGTTTTTTATCATACGAAATGTTATAATATTTTCGATCTGGACGTTCTTTTATTTTATGATTACCAGGATATCTAGAAAACAGGATGAAACAGGAAACCAGTCACTAACCACAACGAATATAAAGTTTTCAACCGCATTTATTTTGATTTTTTCTGTTACTATAACAATATCCGCTGTTGATTGGATGATGAGTATTGAACCAAATTGGTATTCAACTATATTCGGTGTGTATTTCTTCTCGGGGATTGTGTTATGCGGACTTTCCGCACTTACACTGGCGGTGGTTTTATTAAGAGAAAACGGTTATCTGTTGCCTGGTTTGAAAGACGATCATTATTACAGCCTTGGCACATTGCTGTTCGCTTTTACGGCGTTCTGGGGATATATAGCTTTCTCACAGTATATGCTTATTTGGTACGCCGACCTTCCCGAAGAAACATCCTGGTTTATTCACAGGTGGGAAGGAGGCTGGATGTATGCCTCTGTTATTTTAATTTTAGTTCAATTCGTGATACCGTTTTTCTCACTTCTTTCTTTTCCGGCAAAAACAAATCCTAAAAGACTGAAATTTATTTCAGTATGGCTGCTTGTTGCACATTTTTATGATCTATACTGGACGATAATGCCGGGGATGGCTCAGTCAGGGCTGCCTTATTCATTCAGTTGGATGGATCTGGTTTACCCTGTCGCTCTTATTGGATTTGTAATGTTAATTTTCAGAATAATGGTGACTAAATACAATATTATACCTGTTCAGGATCCAAAACTCCAGCGTGGTCTGGATTATAGTCTATAAAAAGGAAATATTTTGGAACATGAGTAATCTGGAAAAATTCATTAAAGAAAAACAAAAAGAAATTAAACAAGATCCCGGTAAAATATTCGGATTGGTATATCCTTATGTTCTTATTATTGGTTTGATAATCGGATTAATTTATCTCGGTAAAATAAATTTTGTTGGACAACAGCAGGTGCCTCCTCCGCTTCCTGATTCAACAAATACACAGGTTGAACTTACAATTAAGGAACCCAGGACAATTGGCGCAATAGATCTCAGCAAAGTTACACAACCGGCTGATTCATTAATAAAGATGGGTCAGAGTATTTTTCAGTCTACCTGTACTTCCTGCCATGGTTCCGATGGAAAAGGTGACGGTCCGGTTGCTTCGGCTTTAAACCCACCTCCAAGAAATTTCACGAGCAAAGAAAACTGGATAAATGGTCCTAAGTTGTCAGGCATATTCCAGACTCTGCAGGAGGGAATTAAAGGAAGTGCTATGGTGGCTTATGAACAGTTTTCTCCATTGCAGAAATTTGCTCTTGCTCATTATATTCGTTCAACCTTTGTTCCTGATCCTCCTCCGGTTAACAATGATGATCTGGCTGATTTGGATCAACACTATAATTTATCTAAAGGTACTTTTGTTCCCGGACAAATTCCTGTTGCAGAAGCCGAAAAGTTAATAGTTTATGAAAATCAGACTAAAGTTGGTGAATTAGCTGGAATTATGGAAAAAATTTCAAAGGATGAAAATAATTCCGGAGTAATAATTTTCCGGAAAGTTATAAATGATGAATCACACGCATTGACAATACTGTTAAATTCGGATACATGGAAAAATAGTGAACAGGAATTTGTCAATCTTATTATAAATAATGTTTACCAGGATGGATTTAATTCGGACGTACTAAATCTTTCTGACGACGAATGGACCCAGTTGTATGATTATATGAAAAATGTTTTTGTTTAATAAGAGGTGACTGACATGAAGAAAATAATTCAGTTTCTCTGTTTGGCATTATTGCTTGGTACAATAAAAGTTGCTGCTTCTCAGAATGATGCTGATTTGCAGGAACAGCTTGGCGCTAAGCTTCCTCTTAATCTGTCGTTTGTTAATGAAAATGGAAATAAAATACTTCTGAAGAATCTGATCAATAAACCTACAATTATTGATTTTGTTTATTATGAATGCCCTGGGATTTGCAGTCCTTTAATGACGGAAGTGGCTCACGTTGCAAATAATTCTGATCTAATTCCCGGCAAGGATTACCAGATAATATCTATCAGCTTCGATGAAACTGAATCGTACCAGGTTGCTGCACAGAAGAAAAAAACATTTCTTGGCTTAATTGATAAGATAACTTTTCCGGATTCTGCCTGGCGGTTTTTAACGGGAGATAGTTTAAGTATTGACAAAATTACAAGAACAGCCGGCTTTATGTTCAAGAGGACCGGAAGAAATTTCATTCATACAGGTACTCTGATTTTCGTTTCTCCTGAAGGAAAGATTTGCAGATATCTTTATCCCGATTATTCGAACACAAGAGGATTCGGGATTCTTCCCCTCGATTTTAAAATGGCAATTCTTGAAGCTGCTCAGGGAAAACAAACTCCGGTTATAGGAAAAGTATTGCAATTTTGCTTCAGTTACGATCCTCAGGGAAAGACGTATGTATTTAATATTCTCAGAGTTTTCGGAGCGGGTATACTGCTAGGTGTTATAGCTTTTGTCGTGTTTATTAAAATAAAACCTAAAAAAGAAAAGAGTAATTAAGAGGAAGTAATTATGGATGGTGAGGCTGTATTGAATCAGAATGGACATCCAAGTTATTTGGTAAATACAGGAAAATACCAGGGTATAAGAGCATGGATATTTTCCACCGACCATAAAAGGATCGGTATACTCTACCTCATAGCTTTATTATCATTCTTTGCCGTTGGCGTAACATTTGGATTTTTAATAAGACTTGAATTACTGACTCCGGGAAGAACTATTGTAGATGCTCAGACTTATAATGAATTTTTTACGCTTCATGGCGTAATAATGATTTTTCTTTTCGTAATTCCCGGATTGCCTGCTGTTTTCGGTAATTTTTTTCTGCCGATAATGATTGGAGCAAAAGATGTTGCTTTCCCTAGATTGAACCTGTTGTCCTGGTATTTATATGTTACGGGGGGAACCCTGGCCCTGCTTTCAATTCTGTTACCGGGGGGACCTGCAGATACCGGTTGGACTTTTTATATACCCTATAGTATCAGGACAAGTACAAATGTAATTTTCACTATGTTCGCTGCCTTTATGCTGGGGTTTTCTTCAATTCTCACAGGTTTAAATTTTGTTACCACAATACATAGACTCAGAGCTCCCGGTATGGGTTGGTTTAAATTACCATTATTTACCTGGAGTCTATATGCTACGGCATGGATTCAGATTTTGGCTACACCGATAATCGGAATTACATTGTTGCTCGTTGTTATTGAAAGAGTGTTTGGAGTTGGATTGTTTGATCCTGCATTGGGCGGTGACCCCGTTCTGTTCCAGCATCTGTTCTGGATATACTCTCACCCTGCCGTTTATATTATGATTGTACCCGCAATGGGAGTTATATCGGAAATTATTCCGGTATTTTCTCACCGCACTATTTTTGGATATAAGTTTATCGCTTTTTCGAGCATTGGAATTGCGCTTTTCGGTTCACTCGTTTGGGCTCATCATATGTTTGCTGTGGGAATGAGTGATACCGGCGAGTTTATTTTTTCGCTGTTAACATTTCTTGTTGCAATACCCAGTGCAATTAAAGTATTTAATTGGACGGCAACTCTCTACCAGGGTTCAATTGAACTGGAACCGCCAATGCTGTTTGCACTTGCATTTATTTTTCTGTTTTCCATCGGAGGCTTGACCGGTGTTATGCAGGGCGCTCTTTCAGTTGATATTCAGATAACAGATACTTCATTTATCGTGGGACATTTTCATTATGTGATGTTTGGGGGAACAGGCTTTGGAATTTTTGCTGCCCTCCATTACTGGCTGCCAAAAATGTTTGGTAGAATGTATAATAAAAAAACTGCCAAGGTTGCTTTCTGGATACTTTTTGTGGGATTTAATACTCTGTATTTCCCGATGTTTATAATGGGCTGGCTTGGTATGCCGAGAAGATATTATGATTATCTTCCTCAGTATCAGCCTTATCATGTAATCTCTACGGTAGGTTCCTGGATATTGATAACAGGATTAAT
>DATICR010000107.1:0-7436 GCA_035456745.1 Ignavibacteriaceae bacterium | reverse complement strand
AACTTATGAATTTCAGTATGACACCACTGCATTCAGAATTTATAGGGAAGCTATGCCTGGATATAATATTGTTGGGGTAAATTCCAACGCGATCATTCCTTCACTTGGTGCAATTCATTGTATAGTTAAAGAAGTCGGAGTACTCAATCCCCTCTGGATTTCTCATCCTAAAATTGACGGCATAGTAACTGAGACGGGGCCATATGAAATTAATGCAAATATCAAAAGCGCAGCCGGCATTTCTGATGCGGAAGTTTATTGGACTACAGATACAACAGCAGGATATTCCGCTATTCAGATGACAGAAATTGTTCCCGATTCTTTCACAGCATCTATACCTGATCAAATAAACGGAACCGAAGTATTTTATTACATTAGTGCAAGTTCAAATGACGGAAGAAATATCAGTGAACCAATAACAGCACCTGCAGGATATTATCATTTTAAAGTTGAGGCTGTACCGGTTGAATTGATTTCTTTTAATGGAACTCTTGATAACAATATAGTAAAATTGAACTGGCTGACTGCAACAGAGACTAATAATAAAGGATTCGAAATTGAAAGAATGGACGGCAGTTCACAAAATTCACCCGGCATCTGGAAAGCGGTTGGATTTGTTCATGGGAATGGGACAACTACTTTGGCTCATTCATACTCATTCTCGGATAACTTGCAGAAAAATGTAATCGAAGGAAAATATCATTACCGGTTGAAACAGGTTAATTATGACGGCAGCTTTGAATATAGCAGTGAAATCGCAGTTGTTATAACTGAACAATTGCAATTCTCACTTGCACAGAATTATCCTAATCCCTTTAATCCTGCAACCATAATAAATTATCAAATATCAGATAAAAATTTTGTTAGTTTGAAAGTCTTTAATATAATTGGAGAGGAAATTTCAGTACTGGTTAATGAAGAAAAACCAAAAGGGAGGTATTCGGTGGAATTTAACGGCAGTAATATTCCTGCCGGAGTATACTTATATAAATTGACGGCAGGTAACAATATAGCTGTTAAAAAACTAATGCTTTTGAAATAAATACCTGTTCTTTGTCAATTGATATGAATGCAGACGCAAAAAAATATATTGAAAAACTACACCTTGAGCCTCATCCCGAGGGAGGATATTTTAAGGAAATTTACCGGTCAGGTGAGATTATTCTTCCGGAAGGACTCCCGTATAGATTTAGAAATAAACGAAGTATTTCAACTTCCATTTACTTTCTCCTTGAAGGAAAGCAGAAATCTCATTTTCATAAATTGAAATCAGATGAAATCTGGCATTTTTATGACGGCTGCGGAGTAATCATATACATAATAGATAATTCCGGAAATCTTTCAGAAATTAGTATTGGGAAAGACTCTGAATTGCAAGTGGTTATCGAAAATAATAATTGGTTTGCCGCCGAACTAAAAAACATAAAATCTTTTTGCATGTTAGGATGCACCGTCGCCCCCGGTTTTGATTTTGACGATTTTGAGCTTGCCCAAAGAGGGGAGCTATTAAAACTTTTTCCCCGCCATAAGAAATTAATTGAACGATTCACCAAACCCGAAAACCTAATTTAAATTACTTCATCATTGACTTGAATTACTCCATTCTTCTTACTTCTTAAACATGAATAACCTTTTTAAAGTTTCTAAATATTAAACTTATTACTTTAGACTTTTATCTTGACGTTGCGTCCTGGAGACTTCGCGGCAATAATGAATTAAAAAATCGATTAATAAGCGAAAAAAAATTACCTTAACACATATGCATTAAAACTTTACTTTAAACGACAAAATTTTAGTAGTTTTGCGGTATGCAAATATTGTACTTCAAACCTATTTTATATAACTTTTTCGCTCAAATTTTATAAAATAATCCGGAGGATTTTATAGACTATTTCTACTGCATTTTTTTGAATATTTCTTTCGGGTTCTAAATCAAAAATAAAATTCCACATCTGATTCGGGAGATCATAGGTGTTACTGTAATTTCAGCAGTAATCTTTTTTAGTTTGATAAATCTTGGTTTCTCTCCTGAAAAGGCACAGATAGATAATGACATCTGGATAGATGCCTTATTTGATTATTATCATAATCTGGCAGAAAACCCCGCTCCGTTTCTTCTCAACAATGATGAAATACAGGGTGAACGAGTAGTTTCGCAGGACACTTCGGCATTTAAAGTAAAATCAGACTCAATAAAAGTTTTTGATGTTTCTATGATGCAGTCCTTGAAAAAGGAACAGGAAAACTACGCGTCTCTTGATGCAATGCAGGGTGCGATTTTTTCTGCAGTCACAGGATTTTTTCCTCCTGATTCTACCGGCAAAGATTCGATGCTGAACAAGGATTCTTTGAAAATTGATACAACTAAAAAAGCCGGCACCCTGGGATTGGCTACCGATACTGTCAAAGTTGATTCTATGGCACTTGATTCAACCGCAAGGGTTAAATATTTCCATTATGAAAGGAATGATCTTCCTTATATCACTTTGCAGAGACAAAGAACTTCTCCTTTCTTTGCACAGCCGACTGCCAGGCAAAGAACCGTCCGCATTGATTCAACCGGCAAGTTCGTTGTAATCGAAGAGAAAGTGGCGGGTGAGGAAACGAAGATTCTTCTTAGAGTTCCTATTGATGATTATGTCCAGGCCGAATTGGATTTGCATCGAAGGGAACTCTGGGAAAATGTGGGATATCAGTATGAACTGAAGTCTTCTAAAAAAGAGCTTGGAGAATTAATCAAGAATATTACTGATTTCGAAATCCCTCTCCCCAAAGTGGGAGTTCTCAGCATTTTTGGTGAGCCTAAAATCAGTCTTAAAATTGGCGGTGCTGTGGATATTCACGGTGCTTGGCGAAATGAAAATACTCAGGGTGTAACCGCCTCAAGGTATGGCAATACAAGAAATGAACCTGATTTTAAACAGCAGGTTCAGATTACCGTAAACGGTACGATCGGAGATAAGCTTCATATTGATGCCGACTGGAATACCGAAAGAACTTTCCAATATGAGAACCAGCTGAAAATTAAATATGAAGGCTATGAAGATGAAATCATCCAGAGTATTGAAGCAGGAAACGTTTCCCTTCAGACTTCGCCTCTGGTGGGCGGGAGTGAGGCTCTGTTTGGATTAAAAGCTAATTTTAAATTGGGCCCCTTGACATTAACAACCCTTGCAAGTCAGAAGAAAGGTGAAACAGAAGAAGTAGCGGTTAACAGCGGGTCAACTTCCCAGGAATTCAATCTGAGAGCTTATGATTACTCCACAAACCATTATTTTATTGATACCCTTTATGCAAGTCAGGTTCCCGGCTTGAATCTGTTTGAAAAATATTATAATAATGCTACTCCAATTATAGACCCAGCGTCACGGGTTGTAAATATTGAAGTATGGAAATCAGTGAATGTCTATACAATAGACAGGACAAAATACCGTCAGGGTAATGCCTATATGGATTTGCCCTCGAGAATTGAAGGAGAAAAATATCCTGAATCACTCAGGAGAGATACGACTGCAATTCCCGGCAGATTGGAAACAAGCTGGTTTGAACTTCTTCAGCAGGATGTTGATTATGTACTTCATCCGGAGACCGGCTATTTAACATTTAAGACAAATTTAGAGGATGATGACATCATCGCAGTTGCTTATCAGCGGCAGGATGGAACTATTTATGGTGAATTTACCAAGGATGCATCAGATACTTCAAAAAATTTGATCCTGAAACTGGTTAAACCTCAAAATCTGCAGCCTCAGTACAGGGAGGCATGGATGCTGCAACTTAAAAATATTTATCCCCTCGGGGGAAGAAATATTAAAGAAGAGGGATTTGAGTTTAACATCGAATTCGAAAAAGAGGGGCAGGAACCGGTTACGGATCTTTCGACTCCTTCGGGGACTGTTCGTCTTCTTTCTGCTTTCGGTCTCGATTTACTCGATGCAAGTAAGAATGCTAACTCTGATAATAAATTTGACTGGCGCCCAAATCTGACAATTCTGCCTGAAACAGGTGAAGTAATCTTTCCTGTTTTACAACCCTTCGGCCGAAATCTTCCGTCTGCTATACCCGATACTCTCCGATATCAGGAAGTATATGATACTACAAAAACATTTGCCCAGCAAAATAAAATAAAGGATAAATGGCTGCTTACGGGTAAATATTCAGGTGAAGCTTCCTCTGTTTACCAGCTGGGATTTAATATAGTTGAAAATTCTGTGCGTGTTTTATTAAACGGAAGGGAACTGACGCCTGGAACTGATTATATTGTCGACTATAATATCGGTCAGCTAACAATAAGAAATGATGCCGCACTTGTGCCGGGTGCCGATCTCAAAATAACCTATGAAAAGAATGATCTTTTTCAGCTTGCCTCGAAAACGCTTTTGGGTGCAAGAGGGGTATTTGATTTCTCGGATAAGACTAAATTAGGTTTTTCTCTTCTGAATTTAAATCAACAGTCATTAAGTGATAAGGTAAGAATTGGTGAAGAGCCGTTAAGTAATACCATATATGGAATTGATGCACAGACCGGGGTTGATCTTCCTATAGTTACAAAGGCCCTCGATAATATCATTTCAACCAGAGAGATGTCTTCTGTATCTGTCACCGGCGAATATGCATATATAAATCCTGATCCTAATACCAAAAAGAGTACTATTTCTTCGGATAAAGGACAAAGTATTGCTTATATCGATGATTTCGAGGGAGCAAAAAAAGTAATCCCCATAGGTGTTTCTTATACAGGATGGAAGGATTTAAGTCCGCCTGATTCTCTACCCCAGCTTTCAGGTCTTACTTATCGTCAGCTAATGAGCTATAAAGGAAAGAGTATCTGGTATACAGTAACTCCTTCAGATGTAAATGTTAAGCAAATCTGGCCAAATAAATCCGTTGCCCAGGAAGATCAGCAGGCAACCGTGATGGATTATGTGTTTGTTCCGGATACACCGGGTACATATAATCATACCCCCGATTTATCTAATCGTTCAAGGGATTGGGGAGGTATAATGCGGCTGCTCTCTTCAACAGCAAATAATCTTGTGGATGAGAACATAGAATTTGTCGAATTCTGGGCAAAAATTGATGAGGCTCCTGAAGGTGCAAAACTTTTTCTGGACCTTGGCAGAATTAGTGAAGATGTAATTCCAAATGATACCTTAAATACTGAAGACAAACCTCCGCAGAATGACCTCATCGATGAAGGTGAAGATGTTGGTCTCGATGGCTTAACAGATGCTCAGGAAAGAGAAAAATATGGAAGTACAAGGAGTGATCCCAGCGGTGATAATTTTAGTTTTACAAAAACAGGCAGTAGAGATTGGCGCGATTATTTTAATATCAATGGAACTCAGGGTAATGCCATTCTTACGGATATTGGTAGATTCCCCGATACCGAGGATCTGAATAAAAATGGTAATCTTGATAAAGCCAACAGCTACTTCAGATATGAAGTCCCCCTAGACACAAACAGAGAAAGTAACCCCTATATTGTCGGAGGAGGAAATACAGTAGAACACTGGCATCTGTTCCGTATACCCTTAAAAAGTTTTGCCAGGGAAATCGGGAGTCCTTCTCTTACCGATATCGAAACAATAAGATTTGTTGTTTCAGGAGCTACCGAAGTAGTTCATCTCCGGTTAACAGAATTTAATTTGACGGGAAGCCAGTGGCAGAAAGTAATTCCTCCTGATGATTCGGCAATGTCTATTTCGGTCGTAAACCTGGAAGATAACCCCGAGTATACTTTGCCGCCGGGAGTATTTCAGGAAAGAGACAGAACAAGACCTGATCAGCAGATCTATAGGAACGAGCAGTCGCTTAATCTGATTATTAAGGATTTGCCCGACGGTCAATCGAGAGAAGCAGTTAAATATCTCTATCAGCCGCTGGATGTATTTAATTACAGACAGATGAAATTATTTATTCACGGCGATACAAATGTTGGTCCCGGATCAGTCACCGATACCTCCGGAGGCACTTATTCATCGGATGTTTATTTCAGGTTTGGCGGCGATACAAATAACTTTTATGAATACAGGCAGCCGGTAACTCCGGGCTGGGGTGAAATATCGATAAATTTCAGTGAGTTGACGGCAATTAAACAGGCAAGAAGTGATTCGAGTATAACAAAACTGGTTGAACAGCCGGTGCCTGGGAGACCCGGACATTTGTACGGAGTAAAAGGAAATCCTACTCTTACTTCTGTAAAGTTTTTATTAGTTGGTATACACAACCCAAAGAGTAATTTAATACCGATTGGTATAATCCCCCATACTTACAATCCTACTATGATCCCTGAACCGGTGTCAGGTCAAATCTGGGTGAATGAATTGAGGGTTGTGGGAGCAGATGACTCGCATGGTTGGGCATATAATTTAACGAGTCAGGTTAAGCTTGCCGATTTGTTAACTGTTAATATGAATCTGAGCCAGACTAATCCTTATTTTCATAAGCTTTCCGACAGGTTCGGATCAAGAAATGAATCCAAAAACTGGGGAGTTTCTACCGATGTAAATATTTTGAAGCTTCTGCCTGTTAGTCTTCCCGAAAGTAATCTGAGACTTAATTATTCTCATACCGAGAGTATCGGTAAACCTTTATATCTGCCGGGAACTGATATCAGGGTTGATCAGGCGGCAAAACAGCTTGAAGCGGAAGGTACTGATACAGTCATAGCTAAAACTCCGGCACAATTAATTTCTGAATCTCAAACGATAAATACCTCCGATTCCTGGTCGTCTTCCGGAATAAAAATTAAGATTCCTACTTCAGCATGGTATATAAGAGATACGTTTAATGATTTATCATTCGGGTTTAATTATAATAAAACCTTCAGTAGAAGTCCGACTGTCCTCTCAAGTAAGGGCTGGGTCTGGAATGCAACAATGAATTATGCACTGAATTTCAGTCCCGATTATTATTTTCAGCCGGTTGATATTCCTGTTATGGGATCGGTACTTGCTTTATTCAGTGATTACAGAAATCTGAAGATTTATTATACTCCACAGAATTTCACTTTCAATGCTACTGCAAGGAGACAAAGAAATACCGTTGTTACCCGTTCACAGACAGGAGTAATTTCTGAATTGCCGCCGTCACGTGATTTCGGAACTACAAGGGGATTTGCCTTTAACTGGAAATTAACCGAAGGAGGACTCCTTAATGTTGCAACAAGTTATAATGTCAGCATAACATCATCGCTGGCTTATCTTGAAACTACACCCGACGGAGTTCAGCGGCCTGAAAATCAGATCT
Source organism: Ignavibacteriaceae bacterium (assembly GCA_035456745.1). Lineage (GTDB taxonomy): Bacteria > Bacteroidota > Ignavibacteria > Ignavibacteriales > Ignavibacteriaceae > DATFVA01. Next base: position 185 of record DATICR010000107.1, on the reverse strand, counting down.
GGAACGATATCTTTTCTGATGCATTGTTTGGAAAAGATTACAGATATACGCAGGTCTTCGACCTTAAAACTACTCCTAAACTCCCTACAATCTGGGAAATAAACAGATATTTCCAATTAAACGCAGGTTATAATGTAAGCTATAACTGGAACTTTGATTTTCGCCAGGATACTGTCGGAAGAAGC
>DATICR010000106.1:0-11776 GCA_035456745.1 Ignavibacteriaceae bacterium | reverse complement strand
AACAGAATGCTTTGCCATTATTTCACCTTCTTCCACAACTATTGCGGATAATTTATTTCCCGTATAAATTGAGGTATCGATATAGACCGTCTTATTCCAGCTTTGATAAGTAATATCCTGTTTCCGGGTATGTCCGACGATTTGCAGCTTGCCGAGATTCATAAGATCATCCCTTGTCCATAATATACCGTGTTCGTTACTTATGTCTTTTTTTATTTCTTCATCAAGCTTCCGGATATCATTTAAAGGATCAGGGCCAAGAATAGAATTATAGTAACCGGATATTCCTGCATGGGAGATAAAGCATTCAGCCAGATCATAAAATAAAGGAGCCTCTGAAATAAAGTCAAGATGTTCAGGAATTTTTTCAAACCGGTTATCATATGATGAGATTGTTTTTTCAAATCCGTTATAAATCCAGGAAGCGCCCATATTACTGGCCGGCTTCTTAATAAAATAATAAAACATATAATCGTGATTACCGGGAGTAAATTTTATTCCTTCATTCTTTACAAACTCAATGACTTCGAAGCTGAAATTTCCCCTGTCTATTAAATCTCCCACACAATAAACAGGGGCTGAAGGGTACAGTTTATTTACCTTCTTCACTAACTCCTGCAGGGTATAAAGGCACCCGTGAACATCACCTATTACGATAATCATATTCAAATAAATTTATTTTCACGGGCATAAAATTGAAGTTCATCACGAAAAGCAGGATGGGCAACATTGATAAGTTCTTTTACGCGCTGTCTAATGGGCTTGCCGAATAATTGCGCGACGCCGAATTCTGTTACAACATAATGTACATCGGCGCGGTTTGTAACAACACCGGCTCCTGGTTTGAGCTGTTTAACAATTTTTGATGTTTTGCCATCTTTTGTAGTTGCAGGCAATGCTATTATCGGTTTTCCCCCATTAGAATGTGCAGCTCCCCTTATAAAATCCACCTGTCCGCCGAACCCGCTATAAAGTCTAGTACCTATCGAATCAGAACAAACCTGTCCCGTAATATCAACTTCGATTGCAGAATTTATAGCGACCATTTTATCATTTTTAGAAATAATAAAAGGATCATTCACATATTCCTGAGGATGAAATTCTATCAAAGGATTATTATCGATAAAATCAAAAAGTTTTTTCGTCCCGAGCACGAATCCAGCGATAATTTTCCCTCTATGGATTGTTTTTCTTTCATTGGTTATAATTCCCTGTTCCACCAGACCAATTGTTCCATCGGAAAACATTTCGGAATGAATCCCCAGCGCTTTTTTATCATAAAGAAAATTCAGCACGGCATCAGGTATGGCACCAATACCCATTTGCAAGGTTGAGCCATTATCGATTAATTCCGAAATATTATAGCCTATACTTTTATAAATATTTTCTATCTCCGGAGGGAGATTTTTTTCTACCTGGGGAAGCTCCTGGATTGGATCATCTACTTCAACAATATAATTAATTTTATTTATATGAATAAAACTATCACCAAGTGTTCTTGGCATATTTGCATTAACCTGGGCGATAACAACTTTAGCTTTATCTGCAGTATTTTTAATTAAGCCTACATCGACACCGTAACTGCAAAAGCCATGTTCATCAGGCGGAGAAACATGTATAAATGCTACATCCAGGGGAATAATTCCCTGTGTAAACAGAAGGGGATATTCATAGAGATAAATCGGGGTAAAATCAGCCCTTCCTTCATTAACAGCTTTTCTTGAATTCGCCCCAATGAAATAGGCGTTATGTTTGAAATGTCCCTCCATTTCAGGTTTAAGGTACGGTAATTCACCCACTGTCAGAATATGAACAATTTCTACATCATGAAGTTCATTTTTTCTTTCGACCATAGCATTAACAAGCGCAAACGGAACAGCACAACCTCCCTGGATAATAATCCTATCGCCGGGGATTATAGTCTTAACGGCATCCTCAGGGGCGACGATTTTCTTATTATATGCGCTTATAAGATTTGTGGGTATATAATTTTTTGATTTTAATTCTTCAAGTGGTGTCATTATCATCTATTTATTATTCAATTCTTAATATTAATTTGTGGAGAAAACTCTTAGTTTTCTGTATTCCACGTTAAAGATATTTGCAATCTGTTCATTTGAGCAAAAACCATTATAAGTACATACTCCTTTGGCGAGGCCATCATCAGCCATCAGGGCATTAGCCAGTCCATTATCTGTAATATTCTGAATATAAGGAAGAGATGCATTATTCAGTCCATAACTGGCGGTACGTGCAACCAGAGCCGGCATATTTGGTACGCAATAATGAATAACATCATATTTTTCAAAAACAGGATCTTTGTGAGTAGTAAGCCGGCTTGTTTCTATACAGCCGCCCTGATCAATTGAAACATCCACTATCACTGCTCCTGATTTCATTTGTTTTACCATATCTTCTGTTACCAGGTGAGGTGTTTTCTCACCTTTGATAAGAACAGCACCTATAAGTACATCAGCAAATTTCACGCCTCTCTCTATTGTGTAGGGATTGGCAACTACAGTAGTTATTTTTTTTCTAAAATGTTGATCTATTTTATGCAGACGGTTAAGATCTTTATCTATTACAATAACCTGTGCTCCGATTCCCAGCGCAGAGCTTGCGGCTGCTGTGCCAACCACACCAGCTCCAAGTATGACCACCGCTGCCGGAGCAACACCTGTAATTCCGCCAAGAAGAATACCTCTTCCATGTCGAGGATAGCTTTCAAGATACCTGCTAGCCACCTGGATAGAAATAGGACCGGCAATTTCACTCATTGCCTGCAGAACCGGCAAACGCGCATCATTTTCGACAAGGTCATATCCTACTGCGATTACTTTCTTCTGCATTAGTTTTTCAATGGTCTGTTTTTTACCCACCGCAAGGTGAAGGAAAGAGAATAAAATCTGGTTTTCGCGGAACAATTCGAGTTCCGCATCACTAATTTGAGTGACTTTTAGAACAAGTTCAGCCCTCCCAAAAATTTCATCCGGAGTATATACAATTTTTGCACCGGTTTTTTCAAAATCTTCATCACTAAAATGACTTCCTTCGCCTGCGCCGGATTGTACATATACCGTATGTCCCTTCCTGGTCAGGGCATCCACGCCTGCGGGAGCAAGAGCTACTCTTTTTTCTTCATTGAATTGTTCTTTGGGAATACCTACTATCATTTTTACCTTCCCTTATTTATCATTCAAAATTACCCATTAGGATTGATAGTATCAATATTTTAATGCCATTTATGAATTACGAATTATGATTGACGAGTAAAGATCAGGCAATAACTTTTTTATAAGTAATCTTTACAAATATATCGGGAAATCAGCTACCCTGGTTTGGAAATTAAAACTATAGCCTGACTGTGGTCTGCCTCGCCCGGCAGGCGGGCAGTCCAGTAAGTAGACTAGATTGAACTCATCCTGTAGCTGGAGCTCGTAACTTTTTATTAATCCTGTTATCAAAACATTGTCTCGTAAAAATAATTAAACTGAGTTTTTTAATGACTTCCGAATAAGGGGCTAATCCAAGTATAACTACGCTCTAAGTACGCTTTGAATATGCTCTGACTACGTTCTGGATACGCTCTATTCTGAGGTAAAACAACTTCAAAATTTTAATAAATTTTTTTTGAATGAAACCCGGGAAATGAGAAATATTCAGGAAATAACGGGGGATGGCAGATTATAGATCAAACTACCCAAAAGTCATCTAACTAAACAATGGGAATTTTTAGAAGGTCGTAGAGAATCCGTATCAGGAAATCAAAGGAGAATTTTTATTGAGTTAGAAGTAAGCTAAAAACAAAGATTATACCGGAGTGATTGCACCTTTTCCGCTAAGAACAGAAATGACATTATCAGATGCAAGTTTTGCCATAGCATTTCTGGCATCATCAGTTGCACTTCCCAAGTGTGGAAGAAGAATAACATTTTTAAGATGATATAATTCAGGGTTTATATCAGGTTCATTTTCATACACATCAAATCCTGCAGAAAATATTTTCCTTGTCCCGAGCATTTTGATAAGTTCTTTTTCATCGGATATTTCCCCTCTTGCTGTATTTACAAATACAGAGTTTTCTCTGATTAAATGAAGTCTCTCTTTATTTAAGATATGAAATGTATTATCTGTCAGAGGCAGATGGACAGATATTATATCTGATTTTCTAAGCAGAGAATTAAGGGGAACCTTGTTTGCACCGAGACTTTCCAGTTCCTGATTTACACGACTGTCATAATACAAAATATTAACGCCAAATGCGGCTGCTCTTTTACCGACGGCAGTACCAATCCTTCCTGCACCTATTATGCCGAAGTTCTTCCCCTTCAATTCAATTCCGAGAAGCAGTTTAGGCTGCCAGCCTTTAAACTTTTTTCCCCTCATGAGGTTCACCCCTTCAATAACTCTTCTGGAGCAGGCAAGAACCAATGTCATTGCCAGGTCAGCAGTTGAATCAGTCAAAACATCCGGAGTATTTGTTACTGTTATACCCTTTTTATTTGCATAAGCCACATCAATATTGTTATACCCAACTGCGTAATTAGCTATTATTTTACACCGGGTCATAGCATCTATCATTTCCATATCAAATTTATCCGTTAAGAGGGAGATAACTGCATCCGAATCAATTATTTCTTTTTTCAAGAGAGAATAAGGAATTGGTTTACTTTCCCGATAAACTTTTACATCATAATTTTTTTTCTTCAGCAGTTCGACAGCGATATAAGGAATTTCTCTGGTTATAAAAACTTTCATACTTTCAACTTTTATTAACCAAACAATAATCTTACAATAAATACCGCACCTAATATACCGGCAACATCAGCAATCAGACCCACAGGTAAAGCATGCCTTATATTTTTTATATTTACAGCCCCGAAATATACTGCGAGAACATAGAATGTAGTTTCAGTACTTCCAAAGAAAGTTGAAACCATGATTCCGATGAAGGAATCAGGACCATGAACTTTTAAAATTTCAGTCATTATCCCGAGCGAACCGCTACCAGACAATGGACGCATAAGAGCCATCGGTAAAGCTTCGGCAGGCATTCCTATAAAATCTGTAACGGGTTTCAAAATATAAACCAACCAATCCATTGCTCCACCAGCTCTGAATATTCCTATCGCCATAAGCATTGCAACAAGATATGGAATTATTCTTACGGCAATATTGAAACCCTCTTTAGCACCTTCTACAAACTGTTCATAGACCCTAACTTTTTTGAATGCACCATAGCCGATAAATAAAATTATCAATGCAGGAATGGCAACAATGGAAACTATTTCAACAGCTCTCTTAAAACTCTCCGGTTTTAAAAAATGAAGATTATTTAAAGCAAAAGATCCGGCACCTGTTACGGCAATTAAAATCAGGATCAGGATTAATAGTGAAAATATCAGCAAACCCTTTGAATTTTTTCGTATCCAATTTGTAAGGTTTCCGCCGACCGGAAATTTCTCAAGAATTTTTGCTGAGGTAATTCCCGCTACTGTTGCACAACCTGCGCCAAATATTGATGTTCCAATTATTATCGCCGGATCAGAGCTTCCCGAGGCAGCCCTTACTGCAATTGCAGTTGCAGGAATAAGTGTGAGTCCCGCAGTATTTATTGCAAGAAAAGTCACCATAGAATTTGTTGCTGTACCTTTTTGGGGATTTAGTTTGTCAAGATCTTCCATAGCTTTCAGTCCAAATGGTGTAGCGGCATTCCCGAGTCCAAGCATATTTGCGGAAATATTCATTATCATAGAACCCATTGCAGGGTGATCAGGCGGGACATCAGGGAATAATTTTCTCATTACAGGTTTAAGCCACCGCGCGATTAATGCAATTAGTCCCGCATCTTCAGCAACCTTCATTACGCCAAGCCACAATGCCATTATCCCAATTAAACCAAGAGCAATATTAACAGCTGTTCCTGCATAATCAAGTACTGCAGAGGTTACATCTTTTAATTTAAGAAATGAAACACTTTCGAAAATGACAGATGCATTTGCAGATGATGAGGTAACAAAATGAACCCTGGCTTTACCTGTCAGATCATTTTCATCACCTGTTGCTTTAGCCATTTGCTGCCAAATTCCGGGAGAAGTTTTATTTATATCCAATACGACAGAAGCCGTTTTATCAGAAGGATTAAAAGTAACTTTCGAAGGGATTTGAACTGCGGAGTCAATACTAACAGAATAAAATTTATCAAAAACAGATTTTCCGACGATTAATTTTGCGGAATATGTTTTTGAAAGAGATGTATCTACGGGCACATTAAAAATCAGTTCTGCAGAAAGGCTTTCATCATTTTTAAATTTATCCCGATTCTGATCAGAAATATCAATCACCAATGCAGTACCAATACCAAGGACAAGAAGAGCAAGCCAGACATAATTCAGCATGAAATAATCCTGCTATTGAACCAAAGTAATTTTTTTCCGGAAAGGAAAATTAAAGTTACCGTTTGTATTCGCTGCATTGATTCTGATTTCATGTATCCCGGATTTCAAACCTGAGAGATTTATACCAAGAATATTTGTTTCAGCATTAAAAGTATAATTCAAAGTTTTAACAGAATCAAATTGCACAGAAACAGAATTAGGATCAATTCCCGAACTATCCCGCAAAATATAGTTTAATGTAGATTCTTTATTTACAAAAAAAGATGTATCTGCCATTGGGATTATTTCCGGGATTCCAGCTTTAAAATATCTGCACAAACCTCTGAAAATTCCCCAGGCTTCAATTTTATTAAATTCGTCTATTGTCAGTAATTTCTCTTCAAGGTGATGGGTATGGAAACCACACTCCACAAGTATTGAAGGAATTTTGGTTTCCCGCAGCACTGAAAAACCTTCTCCGGGATAAATACTATAATCTGAATAAGTTCCATCGAAAGAGCCCGGACCGCCGGAATTCCGCATTGCATAAGCCAAATCTCTTTCAACATATCTTGCCAGGTCTCTCTGACAAGGTTCAAATGCATAGTCAGATTCATGAGCATGATAATAAGTAGAAGTATAATTTGTATAATCATCACTCGTGTCGGCAGAAGCATTATGATGGATGCTTAGAAAAATATCAGCATTACTTGTATTTGCGAGTCGGGACCGTTCCTTCAAATCAACCGTTTGATCTGTCACGCGGGACATAATTACATCTGCTCCAGCTTTTTGCAGAAAATCCCTAAGATATAAAGCAACGTGAAGATTTACATCTGCTTCGACTGCAAGACCCTGGTAACCCTTATTTTTACGATCGCTGCCCCCATGTCCCGGATCTAAAAAAAATTTCCTTCCGGACAAATACGGCGAATAATCATTAATAAATTTCTGCGTTGATTCGGGTGACCTTAAGCCGACAGGTATATCGTAATAAATTTTTTCAAAACCCGAGCATCCGGATATGAAAAATCCTGCTGCCAGAAGCAGGAAAAAATATTTCATTAAATACCCTCTTCCTCAACCGCCTGAATTTCCTCGGAATCTATCATTACCAATTCTTTTAATTGAGATTTTGCATCCGAGGATTTTTTGATAAAATACTTGGAGTAATATTTTTCCTTAATGTCCTCAATAGTTTTTTTCTCATCAACAATCTTCAAAGGGCCCATAATGGTTGTGGAGAAGAGATAATAATTTCCAGCTGAATCCTTTGACCTGTTCTTTTTTATTCTTTCATCCTTAACTATTGTAAAACTTGCAAAGCTATTTAAATTTATCTTTTCGAAAATTTCATCATCTTTTTCCAGGTAGAAATAAATATTTTTATCGAGATATAAAAAAGTTGTGAGGTACTGAATTACCTTTTCTCCATCTATATTGAAAGCGAGAATTCCTCCCGAGCTTTCTTTCAGTTCTTTTTCTATTATTTCAAGATCTCTTATATAAGAAATTTTTCTATGCATTTATCACCATTATTAATCAGTTGAACAAGAATAAGTTATAACCAATCAACTATACATTTATTATTTACCGCCACGCTGCAGTTTTTACAATGAGAAAGATTCTGAGTAAATTCTCCCGATCTGATTTGAATAACCATTTGTTCTATTTCATTTCCAAATTGTGATGCCCTTTTCCTATCAATAACCTCAACAACTTCCTCATCCGGAAATTTCAGAAAAATTATTCTGAGTTCAAAACTTGTTAAATCTTTATAGAAGCGGCTTATAATATATGAATAAAATTTTAATTGGGGAAAATAAACTTCAGCATGATCACAAATTTCTTCCCGGTCCAGATCATCAGTTTTATAATCAACTATTATTGCTTTATCATTCTCCAGAATCAGTTTATCAATGATACCGTGCAGAAAGTAATCCTTTTCATTTAAATAAATTTCATATTCATTATAAAATTTCTTTAATACACTTATCTTCTTATAAACCGGAGATTCAGATAATTTTTCCAAATGATCTTTAATATCTCTCATTAGTTCTGTTTTTTCATCTTCTTTCAGTTCCGGGGCTTCCGAACCAATCAGACGTAATATCTCTTCACTGTCGGTTAACAGACGATCACTTTGCAATATCTTATGAAAAATACTTCCTCTCAATTCAGAAGGGATATCGTGTTTTTCCTCTTCTTCTGTTTCATTACTTTTTTCCCGAATATTAAAATCATATTGGATTTTCTTCTTATTCCATTTATTGATTAAAAATTTTTTATAGCCGGAGATTAAACCGGATACTCCATAATCAAAAGTTAAGTGATATTTTAAGGGGCATTGTTTAAACACTGCAAATTTTGTAGCGGTAATAAACTCGCCTTCCGGTAAATCTTTAATCACCAGAGTTAAAAGTTCCGGTTTTATATTTATCTTATCATGTTCAATATGATATTCGGGTATATCGCTTAAATTTCTTCTGATTTTAATTATTTGACTGAGGTTTTCAGAAAAGTTTATCAACTGATCATTATCTTTCTTCAGGAAGCTCAGTTTATTTTCCAGAATAAACTCTTCCCTGCCGAGATCAATGTTCAAACCATTAAGAAGCAACTTCATAAATGAATTATCTTTATATGATTTGGATTCAGGAGCACTAATAAACAGATAATTTTTTGCTCTTGTAGCTCCGACATAAAAAAGCCTTTTAATTTCCGCAGTTTCTTTTTTTGATGAGATTATATTGGATACCAGATTAACCGGAGCTGTATCAGGTTTACCGAAAAAATCATTTGAAGGAACCCTCGTCAAAAGTCCAAATTTTTTATCTATAAGTACGTCTCCTTTTTTTATCATTTCGGGTACAGTAGTTTCTTGAGCATTAAAAAGAAATACTGCGGGGTATTCCAAACCTTTAGCCTGATGAAGCGTCATTATTTTGACAGAATCCGATTCATCAGCAATTGCTGCCTGGGCTTCATCCTCTGTTTCTTCAATAGATTCTTTAAGAAAATTCACATAGTCATACAGTGTTTTAAACCCTTTACCCTGAAAATCGATCGTCAGACGCACAAGTTTTGAAATATTTGCAACTTCCTGTTCACCTGCAGCCTTTTGTGAAAGTACTGAAAGGTACGGACTTTCACTTAATATTTTTCTAAGAATTTGAGAGGGGCTATAGGTCCTTGCGAGCAGGATATTCATTTCCAGTAATTCAGCCGCTCTTTTCAGTTTTTCATTTTCTTTACTATACTTAATTAACTTATGCCATAAAGTTTCTCCTAAATCAAGAGATACTTCATAAATAATGCTGTCAGAGACAGAAAAAAAAGGTGACCTCAATATTCCGACAAGTGCAGCATCATTTTTATTATCGAGAAGAAATGAAAAATAATTATAAATATCGTAAACAGACTGGCGCTGATAAAATCCCTTTCCGCCAACAATATTGAAGGGAATATTTTTTTCGATGAAAGTTTTTTCAAGTGAAGCAAAAGATTTTCTTTTTCTTACAAGAACAGCTACATCCCGCAAGTTAAGCTTTTCAGTGATTCCAATGCCGTTAATCAGTGATATTATTCTTCCGGCAACCAGTTCTGCTTCAGACAAACAATCATTACCAGCATTTTCATTTTTTTCATCTGCTCCGATGATGATTTCTATTAAGCTTTGAGTATCTTCCATTTTGGCACAAACAAGATCAGAATGAGTTACTTCATTGAAAAGCTCTATAGGATCTGAAAAAAGATTCCGGAAAAGTTCATTTACAAAAAGACAAATACCAGGAGCCATCCTGAAACTATCAGGGAGAGTTAAAAGAAAATTCTCTCCGGAAACGTCACTAATATTTTTTTTTGTCATTTTGAAAACTTCAAGCTCGGCATCCCTGAACATATAAATACTCTGTTTTTCATCCCCTACGACAAAAAGATTTCCTTCACGTAAATTATCAAGTATAGGAAGAAATATTTTATACTGAATTTCGTTAGTATCCTGATATTCATCGACCATTATATATCTAAACTTTTTTGACAATTCTACTTTAACAGAGGGATTCATTAAAATATTCTTAGTAAGGATGAGAATATCCTCGTAATCAAGGTAACCATTTTCTTTTTTGGCAGAGTCGTATTTTGCGAGTGCTAAAGTAAACAGATTTATGATTGCAAGACCAAACCTTGCAAGTTCATTTTCTATTTCTTTATGATTTGGAATTATTTTAAGTGAAGATAATTCGCCAATATATTTTTCTGTAATTGAAATTTCCCGTATAAAACTATCTCTCAGACTTTTTGTCAGATACGCATTATCCCTAACCTTACCTTTACCCGTAAATGCAATACCATTTATTAATCCAAGTATATTTATTTTTTCCTCTGCAGATTGTTTAAACCTGAAATCAATGAGCAGTTTTTTTACTTCCAGTGCATTTGAATTTTCGTTCTTTTCCGCCAAAACAGCTTCATTTATTGCTGTCAGTGCATTTATAAATTCATCCTTACCACGCTGAATCAGTATTTCAGCGGTCTCACAAAAATCATCATAGAATTTCGCAGCTATCTTTTCTACGGACTGATTATAGAATTCTTCGCGGAGAAGCAAAACTTTTTTTCTTTCTTTTATCAGCTTTATTAATTGTCTTGATAATGCCAACTTTGAACCCGCAAACCTTACCAGGTACCTTGTTTCATCAGCATCCCTGTCTGACAAAGATTCTTTTAATGTTTCTTCTACGGATAACTCAATTAATTCATTGGAGGTTATTTCATCAACAGGCCGGAAATTTGCATCGAGGCCAGCCTCTACGGGAAACTGTTTCAGGACATCTATACAGAACGAATGAATAGTTGCTATATTGGCAGAGACAAGCTGACGTCTTATTTTACTAAATAAATTTTTTTCTTCCTGATCGGTCGAATCTGTAAATTTTCTTTCGACCTCATCAGCTATTTTCCTATAAAGTTCACCAGCAGCTTTATCAGTAAAAGTAATAGCTGCAATTTTTTTTAATGAACCTTTTTCAGCAATTGCTATTTCAAGAAAACGACGTGAAAGTACGAAGGTTTTACCGGAGCCGGCATTTGCAGTCAATGAAACATGCTTATCAAAAGTAAGAGCTTTTTGCTGATGTGAAGTAAGTGAATTCATTGAACAGATTATTTAGCTATTCTTCTTATAAACAGGGATTGTAATTCTGAATTTAGTCCCCTTTTCAGCTTTGTTAACAAGAGTAATCGTTCCACCAATTCCTTCCACAAATCTTTTTGATAATTTAAGTCCTATTCCCATTCCTTTTTCTTTAGTAGTATATCCCGGTTCAAAAATCTTTTCACGGTGCTGCTCATCGATTCCTTTTCCATTATCATCAATGGTAAGTATAAAAAATTCTTCT
>DATICR010000105.1:0-5208 GCA_035456745.1 Ignavibacteriaceae bacterium | reverse complement strand
AGATGCGCTCTTTCAGGTAAGCCAAGCTTTTTCAATGAACTTCCGAATTTAAGGACATTCTGCAGAAGCTGGCTGAATGTTACATTTCCGATAGGTGTATTGGAAAGATCCTCAAGTGCAATCTTATCCGGATGCTGCTTTGCTGATTTGTAAAGCATATCCCTGACAGAGGAAATTTGCGGTACATTGACATATTTTAGATTCTTTTCCATAATCTCCCCGATATTAATTCTGAAGTTAATTAGATGGTAATAGAAATTAATAGTAAACTGAAAATGTTATTAAAATTCGATTTTATTAAGCTCCGGGAAAAATACCCGGGTTGTTGACACACAATATATTGAGGACATAGATAATTTATGTCATAAAAAAAGAAAAAATGTAAAGTCTTATACTTTATCATTAACCAGTTTCAGCTTATTCATCACTCGCCGTGCTGTTTCGACTACATTTTCTGGAGTTATTCCATATTTTTCCATTAATACTTTTGCAGGAGCAGAGGCGCCGAATTTTTCAATACTTACCGCTTCTCCCGCTTCGCCGAGATATTTATACCAGCATTGACTCACACCTGCTTCCACAGAAATTCTCGCTTTGATATTAAAAGGAATTACCGATTCTTTATAGGCAGGATCCTGTTTTTCAAAAAGTTCCAAACTTGGAAAGCTGATTACTCGTACCCTCACACTTTCTGCTTCAAGGATTTCTGCAGCTTTTAATATTACCGAAACCTCCGAACCTGATGCCATCAAAATCACATCCGCATCCATGGAATCTTTTAAGATATAGGCACCTTTTAAAAGATTTTCGGCAGAGGGATATATTTTACGATCGAGTACCGGCAGTGCCTGTCTTGTCAATATTAATAATACAGGACTTCCCTTATGTTCTATTGCAGCTTTCCAGGCATAAGCTGTTTCATTTGCATCCGCCGGGCGTATAACGACAACTTTTGGAATGGCTCTGAGGGCAGCGAGATGTTCAACCGGCTGATGAGTAGGACCATCTTCTCCAAGTCCTATGCTGTCATGAGTAAAAACATAAATCGGTTTTATTCCCGAGAGTGCGCCAAGTCTGATAGCAGGACGAAGATAATCGGAAAAAATCAAAAATGTTCCGCCATATGGAATGACACCGCCATACAGCGCCACTCCGTTAAGTATGCCTGCCATTCCGTGTTCCCGGATGCCAAAATGAAAATTTTTGGCTGATCTATCCGAAGAACTAAAATTCCTGAACTCTTTAAGGTAAGTATTATTTGAAGGGGCTAAATCAGCAGAACCTCCAATCATCGTGGGCAGAGAAGATGCGATTGCATTTAGGACTTTGCCTGATGCAGAACGAGTTGCTATTCCTTTTCCATCATCTTCGAACACAGGAATTTTTTCCTTCCAGTCATTTCCAAAATCCCCATCCATAATATCTTTAAACATTTTAGCTGCGCGGGGATATTTGCTTTCATATTCTGCAAATAAATTTTTCCAGTCATCTTCATAGTTGGAGAATTGTTCCTGAAGTGCAGAAAAATAATTTGTTACTTCATCAGGGACATAAAATATTTTATCTTCCGGCCAGTTCAGATTTTTCTTTGTTAGTTTAATTTCATCTTCACCAAGGGGTGAACCATGAGCATCTGCAGTATCCTGTTTATGAGGACTGCCGTAACCAATATGAGTTTTTGTAATTATAATAGAAGGTTTATCCGATTTTTGAGCTTCAAGAAGTGCGGCTGACAGCGATTCAATTTCATTTACATCATTCACTTTCTGAACGTGCCATCCATATGCATCAAAGCGTTTTGATATATCTTCACTGAAAGCAAGTGAAGTTGAGCCATCAATTGTAATTCCATTGTTGTCATAGAAGAAAATAAGCTTACCCAATTTCAAATGTCCGGCAATTGATGCCGCTTCGTGTGAAACCCCTTCCATCAAGTCACCGTCGCTGCATATCCCATAAATAAAATGATCAAGTATTTTTATATCGTCTTTATTAAATAATGAGGCAAGAAATGATTCTGCAATTGCCATACCTACTGCATTTGCAAATCCCTGACCAAGGGGACCTGTTGTAGTTTCTACTCCCGGAGTTAAATGATATTCGGGATGACCCGGAGTAATGCTCCCCCACTGTCTGAAATTTTTAATATCATCCATTGAAATCCCATAACCGCAAAGATGCAGAATGGAGTATAGCAGCATACTTCCATGGCCATTGGAAAGAATAAACCTATCGCGGTTGAGCCATCCGGGATTTTGAGGATTGTGTTTCATATATTTTGTATAAAGCATGTAAGCAATCGGGGCACAGCCCATCGGCATTCCGGGATGGCCGGAATTTGCCTTTTGCACTGCATCGACTGATAAAAATCTTAATGTATTTATAGAAAGCTGATCAATCCTGGCGGAAGGGGAAGACATTACACACTCCTCAAATTTTTGACACAAATATATTAAGAATTGGGGAATTAGTGAATTGGCGGATTTGCGAATTTCGAATTGACGAATTTGCGAATTGACGAATTTGCGAATTAACGAATTGTCAATTATTCATTGTTAATTGTTATTGAAGAACGAGCTGAAATATACCATAACACCTAATTGTGTAATAATCAGATCAGTTTTAGATTTTGAAACGTCATAATAAACATCGCCGTTTTGAATTGTAACAGAACCTTCTTTTAGATATTCAGCTTCGGTACCGAAGAGATATCGGACTTTTAAATCGAGATATAGTGCTTCAAAATTACTTTCCTGAACATCAGGAGTATAGAGAGAAATCAAAAGTCCGCCGCCGGCACCGTAATTCCATGCAAAGTCATCAAAATTCGTGTTGCTTGCTACCTCTTCTTCAGAACCTCCCCTGCTGTTAACTGAAGTTTCAGTCCACAAATAAGCACCTCCGAACAAAAGTTCCAGATATGGACGCACCGTTCCAGAAGGTGGTGCTATTTGAAACAATAGATGAAAATTCACCAGATTATTTGAACGATCTACATCAACAATTACGTCGGGAATATTTGAATTAAATGGTTCTTGTCGTGTCTCGCTTCCATAATTCAGATAACCGATGTCAAGTCCGAATCCGAATGGTGCTCCGGGCGAAGGATTAAAAAACAGCGCCTGACCTGAAATTCCAAATCCAAGCCGGTCGATATTATCTTTAAATTCTCCCTGCGGAAATCCAAGCATTAATCCACCACCGGCAGATTGAGGTAAAATATTTACTGTAAAAAGTAATATTATAATCAGAATCGCTGTAAAATTTCGTTTCATTTAATTCTCCCTCTGTAATTAATATGACAATAAAATTATGAATCACCATTTAAAATTACCAAACCCGTTGCATTAATGATAATTAATTTATTGCAAATACCAATATAATTAGCAAATTAGCGAATTTGCGAAATAGATTTGTTAAGTGACGAAGTCAAAAAATTCTCTTTGCGTATTTGCTTCTCTATGGTAAAAGAAATTGTCGGACTATTTTCTGACCTCCCTTGTCTCATAACTTCAAGCCTCGAGGTACAAAGATTCTCTCCAATAGATCGAAAAGACTCTGAACAATTAAGGCGAGAATTGCTGCCGGGACAGCACCCTGAAGAATTAGAGAAACATTATCCAATCTAATCCCGGTTAATATCGGCTGGCCGTATCCCCCTGCACCAATTAAAGCCCCAAGCGTTGCAGTACCAACATTAATAACCGCTGATGTTTTAATGCCTGCAAGAATTGAAGGGAGAGCTATTGGAAGTTCGATCAATCTTAATTTCGCAAATGGTGTCAATCCTAATACTTCCGCGGATTCTTTAATGTGAACAGGAATTCCCTCAAGGCCCGTATAAGTGTTCCTCACAATCGGCAGAAGACTATATAAAAATAATGCAAGAATAGCCGGCCATGACCCGATACCCAAAAGCGGGATCATAAATACCAACAGCGCAAGGGATGGAATTGTTTGAATCACCCCTACGACACCAAGTATAGTCCTTGATGATTTTTTACTTTTATATGCAATTACTCCGAGAGGAATTGAAATAATTATTGCAGCAAATAATGAAACGATGACAAGAAAAAGATGATCCCTTGTATTCTTCCATAAATTCGACCACAGGGTTTCCTGATCAATTTGTTGTATAATACCGAACTTTTCCTTTATAAAGATTTCAGCGGCTGCACTTTCAGTCATACCATTTATTTTGACATCTGCGTTCAGTCTTGTCATTGTTGAATCAGGAATGCTTCCCTCAAGCATAAGTATTTTTGATAATACGGCGGGTGTCTCTTTTTCAAGATCCTTCCTGTATAAAAATACTGCCTTATATTCGGGGAAGTAATGAAAGTCATCATTGAGTACTTTTAAATCATAATATTTTATCTCAGCATCTGTTGAATAAAAATCAACTACATCGATGGAACCCTGCTGCAGTCCCCTGTATGCAAGATCATGATCTAATCCGGTTACATTTTTCTGCGGTAACTGATATGCCTGCTGCAATCCGGGCCATCCGTCTTTTCTATCTATAAATTCATTGCTGAATCCAAATTTAAGTTCAGGGTGATTCCTCAAATCGGATATCGTATTAATATTAAGCTTGTCTGCCTGACTTTTTTTCATTCCTATTGCATAATTATCACTGAATCCGAGAGATTTACTCATCCTGATATTTTTTGAATTGAGCATCCTGATCATATCGGAATCATTTTTCACATTTTCTCCCGATAGGATTTCCTGTCTTATTGTACCCGTGTATTCCGGGTAAATATCGATATCACCTTTTAACAGTGCATCCCATAAAACCCTTGTACCGCCAATTTCTTTTTTGTGCACTACATTTGTATTGACTGTCCGCGCGAGCTGATACGCAATTTCTCCGAGGATAACTGATTCGGTAAATTTTTTTGAACCGATTTTAACAGGATAATTTTCATTCTGACCTAATAATAAAGAGGGGGTAAAAAATAATAACAATATATAAGTCAGGATCGTCAATGATTGACCTGCATATTTATTGTGCTTCTTTGTGCTTTAATAAATGCTGTTACGAATGGATCCGCAGGTTGATTTAACATCGATTCAAATTTCCCCTGCTGAATAATTTCCCCTTCTTTCATCAGAACAATTTTATCAGCAAAGAATACAGCCTCATTTAAGTCGTGCGTGACAAGAAGTACCGTTTTGTTTAATTTTTGAAAAATTTCCTTAAGA
>DATICR010000104.1:0-2080 GCA_035456745.1 Ignavibacteriaceae bacterium | reverse complement strand
AGAAAAATACTCAGTGATTTCAGTCCGATTGAAGCAATGGAATTCCTCCTCGACAAGATGAGAGGAACCAAGAACAATAAAGAATTTCTTACCAATATGAATAGTTGACCCGGGGAGCAGGGCGTAAGATTCATTTTTTTTGGGAATTCTCTTTCCTGATCTTTGATGAAAAATTATTGTATTGAAAAGGTTTGCCTGCGGTATTAGTTTTCCGAAAAAAAAAGAGATTCAGTGTCTAAAAAATCTCCCTTCTTTCTGTTTTTAATCTTTTTATCCGGACTGAGTTATGCCCAGCCCGAAATTCCCCAGCTTTTATACTCCGATTTTTTCCAGATACCTTCAGATACCTCAAGCACTGTTTTTTATACATATAAGGTACCCCTGAATCATCTTGTATTCGAGAAGCAAGCCAATTTGTTTCTCGCAGAGTACAGAATATCCGTCGAAGTCTTCGATTCAAAGAATGATAAATTCATTACCCGGGCAATCAAAGAAAAGAATATTCAGGTGCCTGATTATGAACAGACTAATTCTCCTCTTATTTTTTCTGAAGGGATTCTCATCCTGTATCTGAAACCGGGCAGCTACTTAATGACGGAAATCCTCTATGATTATAAATCCGACAGAGAATTTAAAATACCGCCTTATCCGGTTAAGATCGATTCAACTATAAAGTATATAACTCCCCTTATAACGACTGATAAAACGGTCGATTGCAGTAAAAGGAAATCTGCAGTGCTCGCAAATTACGGCGGTAAACTTCCTTTTGATGAGGAACTGTATTCATTCATTTTTCCCGTAAAAAATCCCGGTACGGGTACGCTATTTGTAAATATCATTCAGGATAAAGATACTTTGTACCACGGCAGACTAACCGATCCTAAAAAGGAAAAATTAACACTCAGCGAATGCGGCGGTAAGGTTGCACTCGATGAAAATCCTGACATGGAAGAATATAATATTTTCCGGATTGACGGGGTAAGCAGCAGGATCAGAGAGGGTGGTTTTCTGATTTATATCTCCGATACTTCAGAATTCTCAACCCGGGAAAAATTTACAGTGGCCTGTAAATGGATCAATAAGCCCGTCTCTCTCAGGGATCCGGAACTTGCAATAAAAGTCTTGAAGATAATCGAAAAGGATTCTGTTATTAATTCACTGCTTAATGCAGACGATGAGGATTACATCAGGGAGCTCGCAGCGTACTGGAAAAAAATTGATCCAACCCCTGAGACTGAATTTAATCCTTTAATGCAGGAATTTTACTCGAGAATTGATTATGCCGTAAAAAATTTTACAACTATAGCAGGAGCAAACGGGGCAAGCACAGACCGCGGGAAAGTTTATATTAGATTTGGAAAACCATCTGATATAGACAGGACATCTGATAACTATGGAAATGTTATCGAAACATGGACTTATAATAATCCGCAGCGTAAATTTGTGTTTGTAGATAAAAATGGAACCGGAGAATTTTCGCTGATAAACGGATGAAAAAAAGATACATATTCAGCTGCGGCGATATTAACGGCATCGGACCCGAAATTGTAATTAAATCACTCAACCGGCTGTCGGGGAAAAAAGGGAATCAGTTTATATTTATCTGTCCGGGAAATGTATTCAAAGAAATCTCTTCACTTATCAGACCCTCCTTCAAAGTAAAAGTCGTAAAAAAAGTGGATGAAATAGATGGTGAGGATATTATTCTTTTTGATACAGGTATGTTTAAATTAACTTCCGGTAAACCGACAAAGTCCTCTGGGAAAGCTGCCTTTCTTTCCCTTGAAATTGCAGCTGAACTATTAATGAGAAACCTTGCGGATGCCTTAATTACAGCTCCCATTTCTAAAGAGGCATTGAATGAGGCCGGGTACAGATATCCCGGGCATACTGAATTGCTTGCGGAATGGTTTCAAACCAGGGATTTCGCGATGATGTTTTTATCAAGAAAATTAAAAGCGGCACTGGCCACAATACATAAATCCTTATCACACGTCCCCGGTCTGTTATCAAAGCAAAGACTCGAATCCGTTTCGGACGTTATACTAAATAGTCTTAAAAAGGATTTCAGAATAAATAT
>DATICR010000103.1:0-8935 GCA_035456745.1 Ignavibacteriaceae bacterium | reverse complement strand
ACCATTTTCTAAAGGAGAAATTAACCGGGTATATTCTGAAATTCTGATCTCCACCAGGGAAGTTACACGACATTTATCCCTGATGTGTAATGGAAAATACAAGTCTCTTATTAATAAAATGGATGAAATAGAAGATGAATGCAGGAAATTAACGGGACCGGGTATATTCTGTCTTTCAAGATGGGAATGTTATAAACCGGAATGTAAAGACTGTGAGGAGAATATAAGCCTATCTTTAAATAGGGCATATTCTTATAGAATAGATGAAATAAATCTTAAACATACAAGAGAAGTTGGCGGTAAGATGAGTCGTCTGTGTGAAATTCATAATAAGCTACTTATACCTATTCCCGATGGATTTAGCATTACAACAAGATTCTTTGAAGATTTTCTATCGCAGGGAGATTTATCAAGTCAAATAGATAAGGCAATTTCCTCTATAGATTTTAATGACAATGCTCAGATCCAGCAGGTCAGCCAGGTAATTCAGGCATTGATAATTGCTACACCAATCCCCCAATTGATCGAAAAGATAATCCTGAATAACTATGAGTTTTTATCAAGTAAATACGGTGAATTGCTCCTTTCCGTAAGATCCAGTGCGGTAGGTGAAGATGACCTCCATTATTCCTTTGCCGGACTTCATTATACTGCTCTTAATGTTAGTAAGGCTAATCTCATAGATGCATGCTTCGAAGTATTAATCTCAAAATATTTGCCTCAATCTCTCGTTTACCGTTATTTAACGGGACTGCGTGATGTAGATATGCCAATGAGTATTGGCTGTTTACAAATGATTAATTCAAAGGTAAGCGGAGTTCTTTTCACTAAAGATCCTATCGGGAAGCATAAAGGATTTATTGTGCATGCCGTGAGGGGGCTCGGGAATAAAGTAGTTGATGGGAGTGTTAAACCGCAGGAATTCATTGTAGATGCTTCTGATTGTAAAGTGGACCGGTTTTCCCCCGGGAATCAGGAATATAAGACCGTCTGCAGGAAGACGGATGGTTTAAAAGAAGAATTAATTCCTGATTATCTGAAACGTAAACCCTGTTTAACGGGAACCCAGCTTAAAATAATTGTAGAATATGCCCAAAGGATAGAAAATTATTTTAGCTCCCCGCAGGATATAGAATGGACAATTGATGACACCGGCAAGGTATATATTTTACAGACGAGACCACTGGCAATATCTCCGGAAGAGTCACCCCGGACAGAAGAAATGCCTCTACACCCAAAAAAGATATTAAACAATAAATTGTTAATCCAGAGTGGTGCCTGCGCAAGTCCGGGTATAAGTTCGGGAGAGGTATTTATATTAAACAGGTTTAAAGATCTCGTTAATTTCCCTTCCGGAGGAATACTCGTAATAAAAAAGACTTCTCCTGAACTGACAAGAATACTTCATAAAGCAGCCGGCGTTATTGCGGATATCGGCAACACTACCGGACACCTTTCAATCATCGCACGTGAATTAGGAATTCCGGTGATAGTTAATGCTAATAATGCAACCGAAACTTTGTCGAATGGGACAACTATAACAATTGATGCAAATGAAAATAAGGTGTACGAAGGATTCGTAAGGGATTTATTGGAAAATTATAAACCCCCCTCACTTACTGAAAATACTTTTATGAAAAGTCCTATGCACCGGATATGGCAGAATATTTCCCGGCTCATTATTCCTTTGAATTTATCGGATCCGGGTTCTTCAGAATTTAATGCTGAGAATTGTAGGACTATGCATGATATAACCAGATTCGCACATGAGTATTCAATGCGCGAGATGTTTTCATTATATGAATCTGCACAATATGAAGATTCGCACGCTTTCCAGCTAAAGTTTTCAGTTCCGCTTGATATCCATGTAATTGATCTTGGAAGCGGTTTGAAATCCACTGGTAATAAAAAATCTATCACAACTGATAATATAATTTCCAAACCTTTCCTTGCTTTAATTAAAGGAATGACTTCTCCAGGAATCAGATGGGCCGGACCTTTACCAATTGATTTTAAAGGATTAACCAATCTCCTGATGTCCAATATTGTTGACTCAAGCAGAAGCGACAGAGACCTTGGGAGCAGAAGCTATGCAATAGTATCTGACTGCTATATGAACTTTTTCTCTCGTCTGGGATATCATTTTTCACGCCTTGATGCTTATGCCTGTGATGAAGTGAATAATAATTATATCAATTTCAATTTTCGCGGAGGTGCTGCTGATCCTGTCAGGAGAATGAGAAGAGCAAAAATTGTTACAAAGGTATTAGAGACCTTAAACTTTTCTGTCTCCCATAAGGGAGATCATGTTCTAGCAACCATCAGAAAAATTCCTAATGCATCAATACTTGAATTATTATCTGAGATAGGAAGATTAATGGGGGCTGTGAGGAATGTCGACGTCACTTTAACCAATGATGAAAATATAGATCAATTTGTTGATGCTTTTCTGAAAGGAGATTCTGCTCCCGCATTAAGATTTACGGATAATGAGTAAGTCACTACAAAGGTTATCCTTTATTGCCCATCTGCAGACATTTGTCGCGATAGTAATATTATCATTTTGTAAATCATTCAAAGGAATTATGAAGATGGGAAGGATATTATCCAATGATATCCTTTACTGAGTACAAATTTTTAATTCGGGGCTAATTCTTTTAAAGCCTTAGTTTTGACAGCAGCAACATAAAGTGCGATAGGACGATAAAGTAAGTGACCCCATTTACCAAAGGGTACTTCAACAATCAGCATTGGAACAACGACTGCCATATGAATCATATATAAATAATATGTTTCCATAGGCATATTAGAAATTCTGAATATATGCAGTAAGATACCGGTGAGTGCTGACAGGAAAAGCAATATTGGAAACAGCCAATCTGAAAGATGGCTGAATTCATGCATCCCGGTTCTTTTTATAATTCTATCTATAATCATCCAGGCAGTAGAGATCAATAAAAATATTGTTGCATAATAACCTAAAAAACTTGTCCAGTGCAGACTATTATCTTTTACCTGGAACCATGGAAGAAAAACAACGACAAGAGTAAATACAGTTGCATATCCAATTACAAGGAGGAGATGCCGGATCCAGTTAATCGTTGCCTCTGTTTCATTGCATTCTTTCCATTTCTTCTGAGTTAGTCCCTGAGTAATAAAATACGGTATTTGAGATATATAATAGTTTAAGGGAATTCTATCTTCTTTTGTAAGCCAGGAAAACATACGTGCAGCATTGGTAAACAGAAGTAATGCCAGCGCAACTGCCATGATTCTATCTCCCCAATCAACCACATCTATTGGAGCAAACTTTTCGAGCATAACTGTGGTCAGCGGAGCTAAACCGGATTGGCTTAATAATCCAAAGCCGAAATTATCGGGTAAAGTAAACAGCGATATAATTACTGCCATAAGGAATGCAAGTATACCTATCTCCCAAAAAGCAGAGCGATACATCAGTCCGGAAATACCTGTAAAATCATAAAACGATGTAAGGTACCTTCTGATAGCCATCATCATCTCACCAGGATTAGCCTGGCGCGGACACTTTTTAGAACATTCACCGCAATAGAAACATAGCCAGGGACCGGGATCTTTTAACAGCTTCTCTTTTAATCCCCATTGTGCCATCAACAATTGTTTACGCGGAAATCCAAAATCCTCATAAGAGAGAGAGCATACCACTGAGCAGGTAGCGCACTGCATACATTTTTTTATTGTAGTACCGCCATTTTTCTTTATGCTACTGATAAATTCAACATCGGGCTGGATTAGATTTCTTTCGCTCAAAATAACCTCTCTAAACTTTTTTATTGTTGCCATTAATATTCATTGTCTTTTCGCCGAAAAGGCAGTATTTAAGCCATTGAAAACCGAATTTCAGTAATTCCTCATCATCTTCTTTCATTTTGCTAATTGTCTCCTCGGGTACCACAAATCTTTTCAGGAATGTACTTTCAAAAATAAATTCTCTGAATTTATCAATATTGTAACAGACAGTATAAAACATTTCGAGCTGAGGGGGTGTCAATTTCTTTCCCTTTTCAAAATAATTATGAAGAGAAATCTCCTTAAATAATTTTCCCATTTGATCATACTTTTCAACTCCCTGGTCCTTCATCCATTCAGCAACAGTCCACTTTTTTTCTTCAAAATAACCTTTGCATACCGGTTCTTCAATTATAAAATAAAAGTCCTCTTCTTCTGATCCATTTATATCTTTAGGAGAAGCAACGCCTAAAGGAAACATCCTGCAGGACCAGGGTCTATCTTCGTAAACCGTGCACCCTTCTTCACCGACAAGCTGGCAGGTTTTTTCTTTATTCTGATTCAGCCTTAACATAATTACCGGGTGATTTTGATTTTCATCTATTGGAAGGAAAGTATATTTATCGAGAAATTCCTGGGAGGAAATTCCAAGTCTCTTTTTCAGTCTTATAATATCATAAGGAGTAAGGAAAATATTTACATCGCTGCAGCATTTATTAAAACAGCTGATATTTCTGAAGCAGCTGAATTGAAATTGACTATCTTTAGTTAGCCTTGGATATTCTTTTAATATTGCTTCCTTTAATTTATCTATTTCGTTCATTTTGTGCTCCCTGTGCTAATGTTCTTTTTTTCTGAAGTTCAATTATTCAATTATAGAATTTTTCAATGCATCTTTTGACCAGACCGGCAGGGGTCCCGATTCATTATTAAATGGATTAAATCTATACCTGTATGAAACATTCTGATTATATTTCTTTTTCATCCAGTCCCAGCCACCGACAAAATACGGGCAGTCATCATTAAAGCATACATATTGATATTCGACTCCCCATGAAGATTCAGGAGGGCATAACCACTTTTTCAATTCTTTATTACAATGGGGGCAGGTTGGGATTTTATCAGTATCAGTCATTTTATTACCTATGAAATAAATGGTGCAATAACTAAAGAAATTACAGCCATCAATTTAATCAAAATATTTAAAGATAGGCCGGATGTATCCTTAAATTGATCTCCCACAGCGTCTCTCCTCTATGGAGATCAGTACCTTTTACACCAAAGGCACCTTGCATCAATAAGTTTTTAGCATTATTCAATGCACCTTGAAATATAGCCATCAAAACCCCAAACGCCCCTCTTAGAATGAATAATTTTAATATTACCCTCCGGCACACAATACCGGAGGGATATAAATAGAGACCAACCCTTTTGGATTATTAATTATATATCCTGAGTATTGGCCGTTTAATCATTTCCCATTTATCTGATGCGGGATCATATTTACAGTTGGCAAATGCGTCCCAGTTGTCGTGATCCATTGACGGCTTATCTGCTCTGAAATAGTATCCAGGCCATCTTGTTTCTTCACGGAATAATAAAGTGCGGACATGTGCTTCAGCCTGCCACATACGATGAACATTCTCCCAGCATCTCATTAGTTCATGTAAATCTGCTGCAGCTAATTTTGAGGTATCCTCCTTCAGGAAACTGAGCAGATCAAGACCTTTCTCTAATAACTTTTCGCTGGTTGTAAATCCTGTAGAAACTCCTCCTGCATATTCATCCATTATTTTCTGTAATCTGAACATGAACATTTTGGGAAGTATATAATCAGGATTAACGTCATCAGTTACAGTTTTCTTACTGGATTCTGCATAAATATCAAGAGGTTTCAGGATTTCTTTTTTCAGCTCTTCAAGAGCTTTCATGTCATATTGGATACCATCCTTATGATCAACTATGAACCTGATAGCAGCTTTCGCGGCGATTCTGCCTTCAGCGTGAGAACCAGAGGAGAATTTATGGCTGGAAGCTCCGGATGCATCACCGGCGCAGAAGAGTCCATCAACTGTAGACATACAGTCATATCCCCAGAAATATTCTTTCGGTGCTACATCTTCAGGACCGCTTACCCAGGCACCCGAAGCACCTGAATGTGATCCAATAAAGTATGGTTCAGCGGCAGCAATTTCTGAAGCTCTTTCTTCAGGAGCTGTATTAGTAGCAGCCCACAGAATAGCCTGAGAAATTGTCATATCAAGGAAGTCTTCCCATGCTTCTGATTCTAACTCTTTAAGTTTTTTCTTTGCAGCTTTTTCATCACCTGCACCTGAAGCAATTTTTCCAATAGCTTCTTCAGTACGCATAGAAATAGGACCCTTACCCTCCTGAACATCAAGCATCATAAGCCAGTTACGAAGGTTTGCAGGAACCGGTTTAACTTTTCCGTAAGGAAGCCATTTTTCCAGCTCCGGTTTGCGGGTTTCCATATAATTTTCACCCAGACCATTAGTAGCCCGTGATTTGAAAAGCAAGAACCATGCACCGACAGGTCCGTAAGCATCTTTAAATCTTACCGGTATAAAACGTACTTCCTGGCAGGTCATCTCGGCACCAGCTTTAAGAGTGAAATATGCACTTGAACCTGAATTCCATGGCGGATACCAGGCTCTTCCGAGACCTTCACCGGAAGACCGGGGTTTAAATACGTGAACTGCCCCACCCATTGCTACCAAGACGGCTTTGGCCTTAAAGAGATAAAATTTTTCTTCTCGGACACTGAAACCAACTGCACCGATACAACGGTTTCCATCCATTATAGGACCTACAATAAATATTCTTTCATAAATATTTTCTGTCCCGATTGCATTTTTTGCAGCTTCAGCAACAACAACTTTATAGGATTCACCATTGATCATCAGCTGCCATCTTCCTTCATGAACATATGCACCTTTTTCATCTTTCCATATTGGCAGACCCCATTTTTCGAAAAGATGAACAGTTGAATCTACGTGACGTGCAATATTGAAAACCAGATCTTCCCGCGTAATACCCATAAGATCATTACGTACGTAGTCAACGTAATCTTTCATTGTATTCTGGCCATCGCGCAATCCGACATATTGATTTATTGCCGATAAACCCATAGCAACAGCGCCGCTACGGTCAACTGCAGCTTTATCAACAAGTGTAACTTTTAATCCGTTTTGTTTGGCCCAATACGCAGCTTCTACTGCAGCTCCACAAGCAGCCATACCACCACCAACAATGAGAAGGTCAGTGGTGACTTCTACGGTTTGGAAATTAGCCATTATTCTTTTCTCCTTATTATTGGTTTACTTAATTTAATCTTGCTACTTCATTAAGACCCAGCGATTCAGGTTCCGTACTTAAAGCAGGGCTCTTAAGATCATTGTGAGTTGCATATCCTCCTTCAGGCTGTGCTTTACCTTCAGGAATAGTGCGAATTGGGAACTTAAACCGTTTCAGACTTCCATTTCTGAATTTAACGGTCCAGAGTATGCTGTCTGTACTGCGCATTGGAGTGACTGTGGCACCCAGTGGAACAAAATCTGCATAACCACGAACTTCAACTGCTTGTGTCGGACAAATCTTTACGCAGTTGTAGCATTCCCAGCACATTTCCGGTTCACGGTTATATGCCTTCATTTTATTTTTGTCCAATACCATTAAGTCATTAGGACAAATGTATTGACAAGCAGTTTTGTCAAGTGCTTTGCAGCCATCACATTTATCTTGTAATACATAGCTTGGCATTAGTTTATCTCCTTTTATAATTGATTAATTAGCAATCATATTTAAATGATTCAAAATTATTTTTTTATTTTTTTTCCATTTCGCCGGTCGCAAACTGATGCATTTTTATTTCAACCTTCTCTTCAAGGTGTGCGTAATAATCTCTGAGAATGGATAACACTTCAGGACGACTGAATTCAACAGGTACTTCACCGCCTTCAGAAAGAGCTTTTCTAAGTGCAGTGCCACTAAGGAATAACCTATCCTCTTTTTTATGAGGACAAGTCTTCATTGAAGCCATACCTCCGCATTTGAAACACCAGAATGTCCAATCAATCGGCAGCATTTTGCATTCCAGTGCCCCATCCCAAAGTTTGTAATAAGCTTCCTGTGCATCGAATGGACCATAATAATTTCCAACTCCGGCATGGTCACGACCAATAATCATATGGGTACAGCCGAAATTCTGACGGAATACACCATGAAGTAATCCTTCTCTAGGACCCGCATAACGCATATCAAGAGGATAACCGCCCGCAACCACTCTGCTCTTATCAAAATAATTTTCAACAAGCGTATCAATGCACTTTACTCTTACATCTGCAGGTATATCGCCCGGTTTTAGTTTACCGACAAGCTGATGAATATAAAGTCCATCTGAAACTTCAATGGCAATTTTGGCAAGATATTCATGTGAGCGATGCATTGGATTACGGAGTTGTAATGCAGCAATAGTTCTCCATCCTTTTTCTTCAAAGATTTTTCTGCTTTCTGCGGGACGCTGATAAATTCCTTTGAACTCTTCAGGGAAGTAACTTTCAGACAAAACTTTTACCGGTCCGGCAATATTCCACTCCAGCTGCTCCATGACCATTTTTACTCCGGGATGTTCCGGGTCGGTTGTGGTGAATACATTCTTGCATTCAAAAAATTTATCGATTTTATATTTTTCAGTTACCTTCATTGTAGCCATTATTTCTTTTGTCTCTTCAGAGATGAGCGTGATCTCCTCATTGATCTTCAATGATTTGGCTGTTTCTTCATTAACTGAAAGAGTAATAGGAATTGGCCAAAATAGTCCACTGGTCATTTTCATTTCAGAACAAACGCCCTTCCAGTCATCGTACCCCATAAATCCTTCCAGGGGTGTAAAGCCTCCTATACCGAGCATTATAAGATCACCCGTCTCACGGCTTGTTGCAGGAATTTTCTTAAGCTTTGTTGCTTTTTTTATTTCCTCATCTTTCTCTTTTCCGCTGAGAAGAAGTATCTTTAAATCATCGCTGCCATGGGGTCTTATTAGATTTGATTTACTCATATAATTCCCTTCCATTTTATATTGTTTATGTTAACTTTTCTTGTGACCGGATTAAATAATGGATTGCCCGTTCTGTGATTAATCTGAACG
>DATICR010000102.1:0-9307 GCA_035456745.1 Ignavibacteriaceae bacterium | reverse complement strand
ACCAAAGTTAAAAGTTTAACAAAAAGAACCGGATTAAACCTGTCTTTCATTTGTGGTTTTCCTCTTTTTGAACTGCGTCCTTTACGCATCTGAATCCAACTGTTGAATTTCTCTCAAAACCCGGAGAAACCTGGAGCAACATTTGAGAATGATTCAATGGCTGCGGTCCACCTTTCACATACCACCAACTGGATTTCGGATTATAGTAACTTCCGCCGCGAATAATTATAAAATTATGGCTTCCGTTATCATAAATGTCATTTGTTAATTGCCAGACATTTCCGACCAGGTCCGCGACTCCCCATTTATTAACTCCCTCAGGGAATTCATCGACCGATGTAAGTTTACCACTGGAGTTATTGCATTTTGTTGAATCAAAATTACTCCCCCATGGCCAGCTCAATGTATCGCCGCACTGTGCAGCATACTGCCATTCGATTTCAGTCGGAAGGCGTTTGCCTGCCCAATTTGCAAATGCTTTAGCATCTTCAATGCTGACATATACTACCGGACAATTCTCTGTGTCCTCAAGATAATTACCGTCTCTCCAGTTCTTCAGAAAATTAACTGTATCTTCAGGGTGATAATTAGTTTCGATCAGAAATTTCTTAAACTCTTTATTAGTTACCGGATATTTATCAATAAAGAATCTATTTACATTTATTATTGCAGAATCCGGATAATTCGGGTAAGGGATAAATTCATCTGAAGGTTTTATAATGAACCTGAAATTACCGGATGGGATTTCAACCATACCTGCCATCGTTTTATTTGATTTTTCTGTTTCAATGACTTTGCTAACCATTGCCGGCGTTCCGGGTATTATTTTTATGACCCTTT
This sequence comes from Ignavibacteriaceae bacterium, assembly GCA_035456745.1. Taxonomy (GTDB): domain Bacteria; phylum Bacteroidota; class Ignavibacteria; order Ignavibacteriales; family Ignavibacteriaceae; genus DATFVA01. Next base: position 8,467 of record DATICR010000102.1, on the reverse strand, counting down.
CATCCGACAATTCATTTTTTCTGAATAACTGAATTACAAACTTTTCATTCCTATAATTAAATAAACTTTTGAGATTGATTGATTTACTGTTTATATCATATTTAACCGGTTTCTTATTATACGAAGGCTCTCCTGCCCATATCAAAATGCTATCACCGGAATTTGCAGAAAGTAAAATTTCAACCCCATCATATTTTATATTTAACAGCAAAGGGAATTTAGCAACACAATCGACATTTCCTTCCATTCTCGTACCTAAATAAGATCTGTTGAAGGCATCGGTTTTTACGGGTACATATATTTTATTCTGCAGAGTATCTAATGTTATTTCTTCATTATACCATAAATCCACAAAATGGTAATCTTCATTATCAGTTTCACTAAACAGTGGACCTTCATAACCAGAAGGGATTAAACTAAATATTGTATATATAGTTTTATTTTCATCATTCCATTTATTTACCCAGATACTATCTTCTAAAGTCGGAATAATCGGAGTCCAGTTCTGATCTGAGAATACTGTTGTATTTTCTCTTAATATTCTGGTGGTCTTTCCAAGATAAGAAAAGTCCTCATCTATCCAGGATGGCCTTGCCGGAGCCATCATATTTATTTCAACACCATATCCATTAAAGAAAGAAATAGCAAACTCTCTGTGAAGCCTCCCCTGATTTAACGTACAAACTCTGAAAATTGCGAAATCGGGTTTAATAAGTTTATTCAGATTTAATGGTGGAGGCAGATAAATAGCATCATGCACACGACCCGCAACAATTCCCGGCATATCCTGAGGAACAGCCATTCCCTCGCTGTACATTATAACTCCCCGCTTTACACTATCGACTGCATTCTGCAAATCTTCGCTTGAACTGCCGTAAGTATCGAGAATAACTCCATCAGCATCAACAGTGCCTACGAGTCGGGAAATGCCTTCATAAAAATCTTCTTTACGGGTACTTTGATCCCAAGGATTAAATGAAACAAAAAATTTAGTCCCGACACTTTTAGAATAATCGGACAATTGTTTTAATTTTTCCAGTCCGCCTGGTAAATCTGAATACAAATCCCATTGATTCCTTTGATCAAGTCCTAATGTCGGCCAGGTTGGCCATAATGAAAAAATGTCAAATCTGCCTAAAAGATTATCATAACTATGAAGGAATTCTTTATAATGGTATCTGCCATCTTTCCGATCATAAAAGTTATGATCCCAACCGAACAACAGAGCCATTACAAAAGAATGTCTGATCCACTCAAGATCTTTCCTTTCAAAAAGTTTATTATCGAAGTTTTTTAAATCATATAAGTATCTATCCTGAAAAACTGTTCGAATTCCATTTTGCCAGTTACCTTTATAAAAATCTAAATAGATATCATATTCAACTTTTCCTTCTGGTTTCATGTACGCTGAGTACCTTCGGAATTCCGTATTTTCTCCGCCCATTCTTCTAGCTAATGCAAATATGGAAAGTGAATCATTAATTCCAATTGCAGAATATCCTAAAGACCAGGCGTTATCCGGAAGTACAACACCTATTGAACCAAATCCTGGTCTGAATATTTTAGAGCTTGCCAGATTCCATGGCGGTGAGCCGGTAATATATATATGATCTTCAGACTGTCCGAGAGGAACTAGATTCAATATCTTAATATTTGAATCGGATATATTTTCCAGTGTTAGATGAGCTTTCCAGCCAGAGGCAAAATCCTTATCGATTTTTATTTTACCTTTCAAACCCGAAGGAAAATTAACCGTCATTATGGAATCATTTAACCCGGCCGCACCCGAAAAAGTGTTAACGAGATGCTCATTTATTTCAATTGAAAATAGAGGAAGAGGATTTTTGAATATGTAACTGTCGGATGAACTTGAAACACTTATGATACTCAATCCATCGGCGACCTTGAAATCAATTTTTTTTACTTCCTGAGCATAAGATGCTGTGAACAGAAAAAGAAAAAATGCCGCGATAATTTTAACATTTATAAAACAATATTTTTGTTTTATCTTCATAAAAAATTCTATGTCTACCTGATAATGATCATGCTTTTTGTCGATACCACTCTGCCGACTCTCACGGAATAAAAATATATTCCGCTTGAAAGATTCACTGCATTAAAAGTTATTCTATGTCTTCCAGATTTCATTTCATCATTAAATAATGTTTCTACTTCTCTCCCCAGAATATCATACACAGTTACCTTTACATTTTCCGTTTCAAGGATCTGAAATTCTATATTCGTTGAAGGATTAAACGGATTTGGATAATTTTGAAACAGTATAAATTTTTCAATCTTAACCGGATCCTTTTCGGAATTCCTGATACGATTTATATTTTCTAAATCAAGAAACATTCTTGCTGCAATACCAGCCCAGATATATGTCTTATTCCATCCGGCCCAATTCTGATCAGGACTATACATTTCCCAAAACCAGTGATCACTTTTCAAGAGGGTTATCATTATTGTGACTACTTTATCCATTATCTGCCGTGCTTCATCCACATATCCATACTTTAATAAACCCCTGAAAATCATATAATTCCATTGAACCCAGACAGGACCATTCCAATATCCCTGTGGGTTATAGTACGAATCGTCTGCTGCAAGTGTTGGAATTCCATTGTCCCTCTGGAATTCATCAGGATTTTTCAAATGCTCAACCAAAGATTCTGCCTGTTCACCATCGGCAATTCCCGCCCATAATGGCAGGAATCCAATGATTTCTTTCCTTTTTAAATCATTCAATATATTAAACGTAAAATCATTATCGTTTTTATCAACATTGTAGTAAAAACCGGACTGAGCATCCCACATATATTTATTAATAGAATCCTTTCTGCCATTGGATTCATTCACCCAATATTGATATTCCTGCTGATCACCAAGTTCCTTAGCCATTTCAGCAAGAGAGTTTGCTTCACTGACAAGCATACAATTCAAATCAAGACATTCAAAGTCAGACGGCCAACCGACCTGATCCCATACAGCAGTCTGACCATCCCTTACAGATTCCAAAACTGCTTGAGCTCCCCATTCACATAATCCATCGTTATCGGTATCTCTGTTCTGAAGCCAGAAATTATAAAACTTTTTGCCAGAAAAATAAGCCTCAGCCAAAAAATCCTTGTCCTTACTTACCTGATATATTTCCTGATTTTCCCAACTAAACCATGGGGCTGATGAAGTAAGCTGTCCGTTATAAGGGATGGTTTCATCCAAATAAGGACCTGTTCTATAATTTATATATCCGTCACTATGCTGTCTTTCCATAAAAACACGTTGAGAATTCTCAGCGCTCTGAGGATTCATAAATGCATATGCAAGCATAGAAAGACTTTCATGAAATACCTGACCTCCGTGACCCCAGCCCCATTGTGGTTCTCTGGAAAAAACATAATAATTATAGGAACATTCCCCCTCAGGCGGAAGCATACATTGCCTGAGCAGATTAAAACAATTCCAGTAAAACATTTCATACTCAGGATTAGAAAAAGCAGGTTCCGGAATATCGCTATAATCTGTTTCATCATCAGTAATGAATTGCTGTAACCCGGTTTGCTCCAGGTTTCGGCATTCTTCAATGAGTATATTGATATTTGCTGTATCCGCAGCAACACCTCTGATTATTCTAATCCCCGAAGTTTGTCCTGGCGGAATGATTAAATTTTTTTGAAAAGCAGTTATTTTCAGATCACCTGCAGGAATATCCCTGTTCAAATTTTGATTCAGGATATCAGATAAAAAATATGATGATGAATGATGAATATTTCCTACTTCAGCAGAATGACCGCTAAGGTTACCAATTGAAGTTTTCGATAAAATGATATAACCATACGAGCTGTCCGCATTTAGATTTTCATCAAGATAAGCATTACCATTAATATTTGAGGCGAGCAAATCATATCTTCCGGGAGTTGCAACATTTCTTCTATAGACATTATATAACAATCCGGGAATCTGCGTCCATGTTAATACAGCAGACGTGTTCCCCAATGAAAAATCAACATGCAGATTTTGAGGTACCGGGGCAAAAGGTTCATTTGATAACTGGATATCCGTTCTGATTCCGGATGGTGCAGGCAACATACCAATAATATTTGATGCTATTCCCTGTTCATTTGTACCCAAACAAGTAAATATAACCTTGAAAGAATCTCCTTCAGCAATTGAAGAACGCTGGAAATTTCCAAGTTCACATCCCTGATATCCGTTACCCGGAATATTAGGATCGGGATCACCCCATTTGGGAGCATCTTCTGTGAGAATTTCCTCTTCACTTCCATTATGCAGAATTACTTGTTGAGCCGAAGGAGGTATATGATAGCATAAAGTTCCGTCACTATGATTTACAGTCCCCCATTCCACGCAATAATTTTCTGCAGGTTTTTTCTTTGTTTTTTTTTCTCCACCCTGCAAATCTGCGTAGGCTCCATAAGAATCAGGTGGCATACTAATTAAATAAACATTTGAGAGATTTTCCTGGTAAGGGATATTATGATCAATTGTCCAGCCATCAGGATGTTCCTGATGATTGAAAATGAAAATATCGTTTTCCGGAGTTATACCAACGTCAGAAATAAAATCTGTCTGATGATAATAAAATGGATAAACTCCGATTGTAACAGATGAATCATTTTCATTTAATATAGATATATCCTGTATAGCAATATGAGACGAATAAACCAGGAAAAAAACTGTAACCTTAATTTTATTGAATGGATATAAATTATATTTAACCAAATCACTATAAGATGTTTTTATAATCGGGCGTTGGAAATAATCTATCAAAAAATATTTTACATCATCGTTAATTTTAAATGCGAGACAGATACTTCCGCCATTGTCCGTTTCAAAGTTTACACCTTCTCCATCATTGTACCAAACGAATTGGTATCCTTCATCGATAATAAATTCTGATCTCGTTATGCCGGCAGCATAAGTTGTGTAGACAGGATCATTTTGAGTCGCAGAAAGATTCGATAAATAATTCTGACTGAAAACATCTGTAAATATTAACATCTCTACAAACAATATTTTCCGTAAAGAAAGCAAGTTTATTTTAGCAGCACAAGTTTTTTAGTTTGAATAAATTTATCTGTTTCAAGACTATAAAAGTAAATTCCGCTTGCTAATTTCTGGTCGTGCAAATTCTTTCCGTCCCAAGATATATCGTATGTACCGGGGCGCTTTATATCATCAACTAATTTAGCAACAAGCCTTCCCAGAATGTCGTAAATTTTCAATTTTACTTTTGTTTGTACAGGAATATGAAAGCGAATATCAGTATTTGGATTAAACGGATTCGGATAATTCTGATAAAGCTCATAATCGGAAGGTTTATAATTAATTAAATCATTATTAACTCTCACAACCTGAGTATGATGTGCGAGATCAACCGCCGCGTAGTAATCCAAAGCATAATACCACCAATCATTCAGGATACTGTCGGTTATTCCGGTGTACCTCGGAACGTGTTTAAACCACCATCTCATATAACCAAGCTGCCCGCAGCTCCATTCACTGCAATTTACGTTCCTTGTCTGATTTAGCAGATAGGGATAACGTTTCCAATTATCTGCGTAGGTAATCACGTAAGCGGGATTTGAATAATCATAATCAGACGTACCGTTTGGTGGATAATGAATATTACCTATGTTAGCTTTTCCCGGATTATCTTTATTAATTCTGGTAAATAATTCCCAATTATTGGGATCACTCGATTGGTTATCCCATCTTCCGTATGTGTGCCATATTGCGCTCTCAAATCTATGACCCATACTATGCATAGCTTCTGCAACACCGCGCTCATAATTCCATCCCATTATTGATAGTATTTTTTCGAGTCCCGGATGAGGGAGAGGCGGGGCATTCCACCAGAATGCGCCCGGACCTGCAAGAATCGATTCATACATTCCGCCAAACGGGAAAGCATAAACCCACACTTCATCAATATCACCATTATTCCTTTTTGTATCAAGATCATAAAAGTCTATCATTCCATTATAATCATATTGTATCCTGTTTTCATTTTCAGCGAGGTTTTTTAATTCGGTATATAATGTATATGAATTCTGAAAATAATATGCGAGAGTATCGATCGTCATATATGCACTATCAAGCATTGTGAATACATTCTGATCCTCGTGAAATTCGGCTATCTGAAAAACCACTGTGCTGTCACTTGCATTTTTAAATTCCTGCTGAAGCTGAGCCACCATAACATTCGGATCAGTCCAGCCCCATTTCTGATGGATCCTTATATTTCCGAACTGCGGAATGATTGGATCTTGAATTATCAAGGCCACCTTTACAATTTTTTGGGGAGCATTCTGAGACTGAAAATCACTGAGTACATGTGCAGGAGCGGTGCCCGACACTGAACCGCTTTCGGTTGAAACTGTAATGGTTGCATCTCCAAGGCTTACACCAGTGAGATTGCCTGCATCATCTATAATTGCAATCGTGGTATTGCTGGACGACCAAACAAGGGGTTCGTTAAAATTGTAATTAATTATTTCATTATTTTCATCAATAGGATTGGCTTTCAATTTTAAGATTGTTCCGGGAAGAACTTTCGGCGGATAAGGAGTAATAAAAAATGATGTTATCGTAATATTCCGGGATAAAGTCCATTCACCCAGATAAATCGTACTGTTCTGAGGATCATTTGCTGTTAACCTAAAAACTCTGGCGTTATATTGATCTGTCGTAACCGAATCCCACTGAAAAGATACGTACGGACGAGAATCTGCAAGAAGCCTGTAGGAACCGCTATGAGTATTTAAATCAGAAAAATTGTCTGCGGATTCAAGTGTCCATTCACCTGCCGTCCAAAAAAATATTTTGCTTTTTGAAATCTCAACCAAAGAGTCAAATTCAAGGGTAACTTCAAGAGATGACTGTTGATTTACTCCGGCATCTGTGTATGGATTGCCATCAAATATCTTTTCTATTGTTCCAAAGTCCAGCTGTGGATTGGTTGAAGCTGTTGCTGAAGAATCATTTAAGGCTTCAAGAATATTAATGGGTTTATCTACATCAATCTGAGCATAAATATTTATGCTGAATAACACGATACAACCATAAAGCAAAAAATCTTTCATATAATATTTTCCTTCTTTTTCGGACTTTTTAGATACATCAACTTAATAATTAATTTTTATGTCCTCCTGATTTAAGTATTTTTCTGCCAGATTCTTTAGCACTTCGGCGGCAGATTCTGCAGTAAAATCTTTCTGAGGGTTTGCCAGCATCTCATAACCGACCATAAATTTTTTAATTTTCGGAGATCTCAACAGCGGCGGATAAAAATGATAATGAAAATGCCACTCCGGATGATCTTCTCCATCGGTGGGGGCCTGATGAATTCCAGCTGAGTAAGGGAAAGAAACACTAAATACTTTATCGTATATAAATGTTATATTCTTTAAGATATCTGCAAAAGAATTTTTCTCTTTTTCAGTAAACTCTGATATATCTTTTATATGTCTTTTGCTGATAATCATAGTTTCATATGGCCATACCGCCCAGAATGGAACAAGGACAACAAAATCCTCATTATCTATTATTACTCTTTCCTTATTATTCATCTCAAGCTTTTTATATTCACAGAGTAAACAATTTTCTTTCTTAAATAAAAAATCTTTTTGATGAATAGTTTCTTTCAGGGGCTCACCCGGTATTGAATGTGTTGCCCAAATCTGACCGTGGGGATGAGGATTGCTGCATCCCATCATCTCACCTTTATTTTCGAATATCTGCACATAATTTATATCCGAACTGCTTCCCAGGTCTTTGAATTCTTTAATCCAGACATCAATGATTTTTCTTATGTCATCAACATCCATTTCAGAGAGAGTAAGATCATGCCTGGGTGAAAAACAAACTACTCTGCATATACCCGATTCATTTTCTGTTTTGATTAAGTCATTTAAATTAATGTTTACCGTATCCTGATTGGTATTTAAGGCACTGTAATCATTCCTGAAGACAAAGGTATTTTTATAAACTGGATTTTTTAATCCACCCGCTCTCTCATTTCCGGGACATAAATAGCATCCCGAATCAAATTTAAGTTTTTCTCCATTTTCCATTTCTTCTACTTTTCCCAGCCAGGGTCTTTGTAATCTATGCGGCGAAACCAGGATCCATTCACCTGTTAAAGGATTAAATCTTCTATGTGACATATTATTCAAATTCATTATGTTTCTATCGCTTAAAAGGGCTAACTTTAACCAACTTATTCAAATCCCGGATTCTGGCATAAAAACCGTAACCTCCCACGTTATTCTCAATTTTTATCAATAAAGAATTCCATCCTTTTTTTAGATCCAAACTTATTTTATCCTGGTCCGGTTCAGCGACTCTTATGTTCAAAAATCTGTAAACCGGCATACCATTAACAAAAACTTTTGATCCGTCATCGGTACCAATGAGCAGTTCTGCTTTCTCCTCTTCAGGCGAG
>DATICR010000101.1:0-14703 GCA_035456745.1 Ignavibacteriaceae bacterium | reverse complement strand
ATGAATGTTTCTGCACAAGATATAAATCAGAATTCTTCAGCTTATGATGTACAGCCCGGAACAAAGAACAACAAAATAAATCTTACTGTTGCAAATATTTCAGAGACTAATCCACTTCAGAACATTATAATTAAACCTGTTGATCTCCCAGGGGATATTGTATTTAAGACAACTGACCGGTTGATAAAACAGATCGAAGCTAATAAGGAAACTGAAGTAGTCTTTGAATTCGATATCAACAGGAATGCTCCTGTAAATAAAACCGATACTCTGATATTCGACATAACAGGAGATAACAATATTTTCGCTCAAAAAGAAATTATTCTGAATTTCACTGCCCCCAAAGAATACAGGCTTGAGCAGAATTATCCCAATCCTTTTAATCCCACCACCAAAATTCAGTACCAGCTTCCCTTCAACAGCAAGGTGATATTGAAAGTATACGACATACTTGGGGAGGAAGTTTCAACCCTGGTAAATGAAGTCCAGGATGCAGGATATAAAGAAATATTATTCAATGGTTCTAACTATTCAAGCGGGATATATATATACAGAATAACCGCTCAGAATAATGGTAATACTTTTACTTCGGTCAAGAAGATGGTAATGGTGAAATAATTTTAAGAGGAAATACTCTAAAGAGCCGGGTTAATTCCCGGCTTTTCATTTAACGACATTTCTTGCGTCATAAATTTCATTTGACGAAACTATAAGTTGTTCCCATACAAAAAAAATTGGACAAGAATGAACAATTGCTCTTAGCACAAATATTGATGCAGCATTTTTAGGGTATGTAAATAAAAAAAGATAAAATATTTGACCTTCACTGAGATTTGGGAGATAAATCATAAATTCTTAATTGGTTTTTAGGAGTAATATTTTATAATTATTAAGGGTGAGTTTGATGCAGGAAACTATAGTAAACTCAGTCAAGCTTTTTTTAGTAAATCCAGGGACTAATCTTTTATACCATTCTATCCCGAATAATTCACTATTAAAAAATTATTCACACTGCCGGCTAAAAGGCAGGTATTTAACAATGATAACGGGGACTAGTTATGCTTAAATATCTTTCGATCCGGTCTCAAGGAAAACTGTTATTACTTGTTTTCCTTCTTTTCTTTTCCTGTATTCTGTCAACTGCACTTGCCCAGGTAACCATTAAAGAAAAAATAGAAATTGAATGGTTTACCTGAGAACAAGATTAATGAAGGGTCTTCAATTATTTACAAAGATGACATTCCTTCCGGCTTTATTATGCCAAAGAGCGGAATGCTTCAGGTTTACTATGCATACCTTGTTCATTATGACGGGCCAATGCCATTTTACTCGACCCTTAACGCTTATTTCTATAAAGATGATTCGACAAGGGTTGATTCACTCTGGCGAAGATTTCCTGACTTTACTTATTGGCAAAGGAATTTCCAGTTTTGTTATCCACCCACACGATATGAGTGGGATTATTTTCCTTCAAATAATTCTGATGAATATCTATGGGATATAGACAAGGTAAATGAAGGAGACTCTATTCAGGTAACCTATTTTTCAGATTGGGTAGCAAGTCAGGATACATTCACTTATCCGGTTTATTCAGCAACCGAAATATGGGTTGATAGTGTTCTCGTTGGATGGGACGTTATTCTTGGTAATTATGATTGGTGTATGGGAGAATTTGATAATGCTTTGTATATTTCAATTGGTGTAAGAGATCTATTTAATGTAAGTTTAGATCCGGAAGAAATCTCTCCCGGAGATACTGCCGACATAATAATAAAAAAGGTACTTAAGGATGGAACCCTTGCAGATTTCGATACATCTCAAACATTTGAACTTGGAAAACTTGAAGGTTGTGAAGCAGGGTATCTTCTGGCAGAAGGTGATACTTCCGCACATTTTTACAATGTGCATCAACCCTTTAAATTTATAGCTGCTGATTCTATAGAAGGAGACAGCGCTTCAGTAAAATTACGAGTGGGTTTAATCGATAATCCAGAAAATGATTTACCATTACTAAATAATAATAGAATCTCCAAGTTGAAAAACAAAAAACTGATAACAGCTGATATTAAGAAATTGCCTGAATCGGTTCTCAACAATAAAATAGATCATCTCCAGATAAAAAGAACACCTCGTGATAGTATAGAGATTAATAATAAATTAATTTCTCTCTGGAAAAAGCAAAGAACTATTGAAAATGATGACATCTCATTTTCTTGTTTTCCGGAAAATTGGTGGGTGGAAAAACTTAATATGGATGCAAGCGTGATTGTAAAAGAGTATAGTATATTATTGGGTGAAACAAAATATTACCAAGCTAAATATGAAGGACCACTACTCGATAAATTAATTATTGAAGAAGTTCAGGGACCGTCATTAAATGGTGGGCTTACTATAGATGTCTGGCATGAGAATCCAATAACAATAACTGAAGGTGATAAACTTGGAGTATACTGGGAAAAAGAAAAACCTGTATACGGAACAAACCCTCCCGCAATATTACCTGAAGGCTTAATAAGAATAGTAGGTCGATATTGGAGTGAAGAGCAAACTTACAGAGTTAAGTTAACGGCGAAAAATGGTCCAGATGAAAAATCTATATTAATAACAGTTAATAAACCTAATCAACTTGGTAATAGTGAACAAGCAATCAGACTTAATAATGGGATTGACGTTGAAAGTCATGATTATAGTATAGATTCAGTTTGTATAAAGTGGGGTGGTCAATTTGGTCTTCCACCTCAGTATATTAAGGGTCAATACGTTGGCGAATCTTTTTATGATAATAATCTAGAAAGGGTCACTCCATCATATAGATACGAAGCTTGGAACTGGGAGTATGATGTAGAAAACGATCCTGATTTAACTAATGGACATTTTTGGGTTACGTGGCAAAGCATGGGGAACGGAGATCCAGTTCCGAATCATGAAAATACCAGATATATGTCTTACGAAACAACGCCTCATTCGGTATGGTATTTTATAGATAGATATTCAAATATTGAACATAGTCCAACCCCAGGTGGATGGAGAGTCTTAGGTAATAGAGATTTAACGAATAATAGATTAATCTTTAATTTATACAGCCGACCCAGACGAGAATACAATCAAATACGTAACAGGCTTTACAAATCACTTGGATTAAACGACATAGAGGAAAATCCTCAGGTTAATGAAAGTGCAAGGCTTGAATTTATCGACTATATGAAAAATGTTTACGAAGGAGGACTTGCAAATAGAGTTGCACAATCAAGAATCGCAAGTTCATATGGTCCTATTCAACCATTATATGTAACAGTTCTAGATTATGGATATTCAGTTGCTGAGGACTATCCTCCTGAAAATCTAAATGACCTTAATATATTTTGGCCCTTTGCTTTGAATCATTTTCTAAATTTGCTAGAGCAAAGGGTTGCCCAAAATTTAAATAATTGGACTGACGGCCTAGAAGCAACTTTGACTACAGTATATCAAGGATGGAATCCTAAGAAATTAGGTTATGGGGCTAATGTGATAATGAATGGTCAAGAATTTACACCAATCGAAACAGAAGGAGAATAAAAATGAAATATAAAATATTTTTGTCAATAATTACAATAGTTTTATTCTTGTTAGAGTCTACATCCGCACAAAATTATCCTCCTGGGGTAACTGCTGAAATATTTTCGACTATTGATTCAAATGTGAGAGAATACATTGATGATAATTTGTATGTAACTGATGTTCTAAACATCGACAGTAGTCTTGGTTTTGAACTAGGACCGCGTTGGCCTGATGTGGGAAGCATTGAAGATCCTAACGAACTTCTAACGAATAGTTATGTTTTTCTAGCATCTGTATTGAATTATTCAATAATTGGCGATTCTATAGGCGGGATTATCGGTATATTTAGAAATAATCAAGTACTTTGGCATTCAAATAATTTGATTAGAAAAAATTATGAACCTTTAAAAAGTGGCTATATATGGTCAATAAAAGATATGAATAGAGATGGTACTTTGGAGATTATGTCAATATGGATTTCAAGAGCATCCTATGATATATGGCCAGACGGGGGAAAATCACCATTAATGTATCTCTGGATTATCAGTTGGAATGGTACCGAAGGAATTATACTAAATGATGTAGATAGTTCCGGAATTTCTAAAATACAAATAAGCTCAAATGGTTTGTTCAGATTAGCAGATGTTGAGGGAGATGGAATATGGGAAATACAAGGTTATGCCTATCCATTAAACCATGATGATTCATTGCATATCACTGAATATGATAGTTTCGTACTCAGAACTTTTAGTTGGAATGGTAGTCTGTATGGTTATTGGCCAAACACCCCTCAACCATCAGAAGATGCCTATTATCCTAAAGATAAATTAGATTTTAATATCTATGCATCTGTTTCCAGTAATAATGATTCATTAGAATATTATTATTCATTATCAAATTTATCTACTAGTTTTCAGTCTATTGAAGAAATGGCATTAAAATCAGATATTGAAACTACTAATTTATTTACAGATAATGATTGTTGGGGGATTAAATACCGGTCAGATTCTTCTGCAATTATATTGTGGACATCCCGCTACACTCATTGTTACAACTTTATTAACCCTGGCGAATCTAAAAACCTATTTGAGTTGATTGTTTCTCACGAAACTGTCCCAACTATTTCAAGATTCTATTCTTCTGGGTGGAATACAGACGGCTATAATTATAATGATATTTTCCTCAATTCAAAACAAAATTTTTCAATTTCACCAACGTATTATCAATTGCCGTTCAGTGGATTAAATTTCTTAGACACATTGGTTTATTACAACCAACGTTCTTATGAACTTGGCTGGATAACTAGTCAGTCGACAGCAGATAAATATGATAGCTTATTTACAAGAGCAAAAACACTCTTAGAAGGAGGTCACATCCCTTGGGTGGATAGTACTCTGCATAGTGTCCTGTTAGATGTTGATGAAGATAGCTCTGGAAATATTACAAGTGAAGCTTATGCTTTATTAAGATATAACACAGAATATTTACTTGATAATTTGCCAGAAGTTACTGCTCCGGTAATAAGTTCAATCTCCCCCCCTGTGGCTCTTCCATATTATGCAAGGCCGATTGAACCAAATGTACTTACCATCACGGTAACCGGAGAATTCTTTACTGATTCAACTGTTGCTTATTACAATGGGAATGTAAAACCTACAAACTTTGTCTCTGATTCGGTAGTTACATTTAGCCTTAATTCCACCGATTTCCCTTCTGTGGGCAATTATCCAATCTGGGTAAGCAATTATGGTTCTGTTTCAGACACAATGGTTTTATCTGTTGTAAATTCTCCATCCTCACCTATCATTCCAACCCTGCAGTGTATACATTTTAATCAGGATAAAACAATAACAGCATATTTCGGTTACAATAACCAGAATAGTGTACCGGTTGGTATAGTGAACCACAGTAATAATAATTATTTCTCACCGGGAGATTGGTACCAGGGGCAGCCGAATATATTTCTGCCCGGTATTCACACAAATGTATTTTCAGTTGTATTTAGCGGCACTAGTTTGACCTGGCATTTAATAAACAATAGTGTTACTGCAAATAAATATTCGATGCCCTGTCCGGGAGAGTAATTATTAATTAACAATTATCCAATGAAGAATTTTTAAAATAAATACACGGAGAAATTAAAAATGCTGAATAATATAAAAACAATATTAAATCTCGGGATGAATCTAAAGCTTTTCCTGCTTCTCCTGTTTCTGCTTTTGTATCTCCCCGCTCAAACTGTCGCTCAGAGCTCCACAGTCTATGATGTACAGCCTGGAACAAAGAATAATAAAATTAACCTTACAGTGGCAAATGTTTCGGAAACCAATCCTCTGGAGAATATCAAAATTAAGCCTATTGGTTTTCCTGAAGGTATAATTGTATTTAAGACAACAAGTAATTTGATAAAACAAATTGATCCCCAAAAAGAATCTGATGTAGTCTTTGAGTTTGATGTAAACAGGAATGCCCCTGCAGGTACAAAAGATACACTGAGATTCAGTATAACGGGAGATAACAATGTTTTTGCTCAAAAGGAGATAATTCTGAATTTTACCACACCCAATGAATACAGGCTTGAGCAGAATTTTCCCAATCCTTTTAATCCCACCACCAAAATTCAGTACCAGCTTCCATTCAATAGTAAGGTAACATTAAAAGTATATGACATACTTGGGGAGGAAGTTTCAACCCTGGTAAATGAAGTGCAGGATGCAGGATATAAAGAAATATTATTCAATGGTTCTAACTATTCAAGTGGGATTTATATATACAGAATTACTGCTCAGAATAATGGGAATACTTTTACTTCTATTAAGAAGATGGTGATGGTTAAATAATGTCATTTGGCACCATTGAAAATCGGTAATTGAATTTAGCCGTAAATGCGTCAATTATTAATTATTACTTAACGTATTTACGGCTGTTAAAAGGATTATTTGTTAAAATCTTTGAATATATTTTTTATAAATTCAAAATCCTCGTCTGAAAGTGGCTTATCCTGCCCAGCCAGATTTGTCTTAACCTGCTTCAGGTTTCGGAATCCCGGTATAACACAACCCACAACTTTATAATATAAAATATATTGTAAAGCTGCCCTTGCAAGATCTTCAAATGATGAACCGAACTTCGTTTTTAATTTTGTAAATAATGGCTCAAGTTTGGTCAGGTTTTCTTTACTGAATCTGTTTGAACCTTTCCTGTGATCACCTTCTTCAAATTTCGGCGGATTATTTTTATCATATTTATCAAGAAGCACTCCTTCAGCTAGGGGACCAAAAGCAATAAACGATATATTATTATCTTCCAGAAATTTCCGGGTTGGGGATCCATCGCGCAGAAACCTATCGTCCAGTGCACTTGAAAAACTCTGGATAACATCAGGTTTGACTTTCGGAATAAGTTTTGCGAAATCATTATTAGAATAAGCTGATTGTCCGATAATTCTTATTTTTCCTTCATCTCTCAGCTTATACATAACCTCAATTGCATCATCAAGATATTCATCATTTTCCCCGAAGTTGCCGTGATGAAAATAATATAAATCTAAATAATCGCGATTAAGATTTTTTAACGACTGCTCACACTGATGTCTGATATGTTGCGGTTCATAAGCATGTTTTGCTGTCCCCGGAAACCAGCCGATTTTTGTCGCAATAATAAAGTTATTAGTTCTTTTGCCAAGGATACGCGCAAGCATTCTTTCCGCTCTCCCGTTACCATAAGCGTCTGCATTATCAAAATGTGTTACACCGTTATCAATTGCGAAATCAATCGCTTCCCTTACTTCAGCTTCGTTTACATCTGCCCAGCCGTTTGGATCTCCATTAATCCAATTTAATCCTCCCATTGTCCAGCAGCCCAGGCTTATTTCGGATACCTTAATATCTGAATTACCAAGTTTCCTGTATTTCATTTTATCCTTATTTATTTTATTTGTTGATTAAATAAACCTTCAATCTCCTGATAAATGCTGTGAACATCTTCAACACCGTATTTTACCATTTCATTATTATTGCTTTTTAATTGTTCCCTGAGTTTTTCCGTGGCATGAATTAATTGTAACGAATAAGTGTCGAATTTCTTCTGCATTTCCGGATCATTCTTCCTTAGCTTCACTTTTGACAGAGCGGTTGCTTTGTTTACAAGTTGATCGCTTTCATTATATATCTGCTGATAATTTTCCTGAGGAAGATACTTATGATAAATCATATATAGTACCTGATGGAATTGATCAAGTTCGGATATAACGGGATGTACAATCTTTACTAATGATTCAAACTTTGAGTGAAGATTCTCGGCAGCTTTCAGAAGCATTTCGTCATCATTTCCCGCTGCAATTTTTTTGTATTCCTCGGTAGCAATCTTAAATTCATCGACTCCTTTATCCCACATTTCCTGCTTATCCTGAAGAATCCCGGGTAATTTTGCTTCATAAATTTTTTGTGAAGCTTTATTAACATCTTCCGCATAATTCCTCAAGGCCGTATAATCTTTTGAAGGATAGGCAACATGCCAGATAGGATAAATTACATCATGAAAATCATTTAGGGCAGGCACTTCTGCCTGTACTTCGGTGGAATCGAATGTAGTTTGGGCAATTAGTGGAAACGAAGCAAATAACAGTAGAACTATCACAGTACATATTTTAGTGTTCATATTCTCCCCGCGAATTAGTAGTAGAATTTATTTATTTATGTTTATTTTGTTCACTAGTTAAACTCTTCAATCATTCATTTAATCATTCATCATCATTTAATCTTTTAATTTCTTCATTTCATCCTTTTGAGCTTTTTTTAATCCTTTAACCACTAGATAAAACGAATGGTCAATCCATTCTTCTATTAATGAATTTTTAACAGTTCCTTCAATTTCTATAGTATTCCAGTGGAGCTTGTTCATATGATATCCCGGAGTAACTGCAGGATACCGTTCGCGCAGTTCAACAGCTTTTTCAGGATCACATTTTACATTAATTGTGAATGGAGGGATTAAGCTTGCTATTAGAAAAATTTTCCCCATCACTTTGTAAACAGGTGACTCTTCATCAAAAGGGAACTCTTCCGTAACTCCCTTTTTCTTCAGACAATATTCTCTAACCTGTTCGATATTCATTTATCTTCTGTTTTTGTCGAGCCAGCGTGCTGCATCTTTTGCAAAATAGGTCAAAAAGAAATCAGCACCGGCGCGTTTAATGGCAGTAAGTGATTCAATCATAACACGTTCTTCATCAATCCAGCCGTTAATTCCTGCTGCTTTAATCATCGCATATTCTCCACTGACTTGGTATGCCGCAGTGGGCATTCCGAATTTATCCTTTACTCTGCGTATAATATCAAGATAAGGCCCTGCAGGCTTAACCATAATAATGTCGGCTCCCTCCTCAATATCGGATGCAGCTTCCCTGATCGCTTCATCTCCATTGGCAATATCCATCTGGTGAGATCTTCTGTCGCCAAAAGCCGGAGCTGACTCAGCAGCATCTCTGAAAGGACCGTAATATCCAGAAGAATATTTAACTGCATAACTCATTATCGGAGTTTTATAGAAACTATTATCATCAAGTATTTTTCTTATTGCAGCAACCCGGCCGTCCATCATATCAGATGGAGCTATAATATCAGCCCCCGCCTGTGCGTGTGTCAAGGCTTCCCTTGCAAGAAGTTCAACTGTTTCATCATTAAGGATTTCCTCACCGTTTAGTAGTCCGCAGTGACCGTGAGAAGTATATTCACACATACATACATCAGTAATAACAAGCAGGTTCTTTACCTCTGATTTTATTGCACGGATTGCCTTCTGGATTATTCCATCAGGATCATAGGCCTCGGAACCTTTTTCGTCCTTATGGGAAGGTATACCGAATAATATAACCGCAGGAATTCCAAGTTTTTCCACATCCTTACATTCCTTAACAGCATTATCAATTGAAAGCTGTGATATTCCGGGCATTGATTTTACAGGTTTATTTACCTTTTCGCCGGGGACTACAAACAATGGATAGATAAAATCATTTTTTGACAACTCAGTCTCTCTTACCATATCCCTTACAAGTGGATTATACCGAAGTCGTCTCATTCGTTTAATCGGATATTCTGCCATTTCGTCTCCTTAACAATTAACAATTTATAATGAATGTTTTTTTAATTTATTTCTGGTAGTTAATTTTCAATTATTCATTTTTAATTAATTCTGATTTAATTTTTTCAAAAAGCAATTCACCGTTTTTCAAACAATCTCCAATTGAAATTCCTCCCCTATAATTCCCGCTAAAATATAAACCGGGATTCCGGTTCTCAAATTCGTCAAAATATCTTTCGTGGTCAATGTACCCTAAATTATACTGAGGAATGGATCTTGCCCAATACTTATAACCAACATAAACAGGCTCCTCAGTAATTCCCATAATTTTCTCAAACTCAGCACGGACTTTCTTTATTAGGATATCTTTATCAATATTTCCAATTTCGGGATCTCTCGCGCCGCCTACAAATAAAGTGAATGCAGCTTTATCATCATCACACCGGTTAGGAAATATAACTGAACTCCATATTGCACCGAGAAAGGATCGCCTTTCTTTTGCAGGGACAAGAAATCCAAAACCATCAAGTGATTGTCTGATGCTTTCTTTATTATAGGCAAGCATTAAAGCAAGAACCGGCGGGTAGTAGATTGCATCGAGGTGTTCAGAAAGTTTTTCATCCCATCCTTTGAATACTTCTGCAGCAAAATAAGATGGTATTGCAGATATAAGTATTTCGGATTCTGTTTCTTTTAGATGACCTGCATTGTTATAATAAACTTTATATCCCTCCACGGTTTTTTCAACAGATGTCACATCACAAAAAGTATGAACCCGTTCACCAAGATAAGAGGCAATTGCATTCGGCAGCTTCTGCATCCCGTCAACAAATGAAAATAATCTGGCACTTTGTTTTGATTTTTCCGCACGATGTCTTCTTTCATTTATACTTTTTATTGTTCCTACGATTAAACCGCCATACTTTTCTTCCAGTTCATAAAGCTTTGGGAAAGATGATTTGACACTTAATTCTTCAGGGTTTCCGGCATATACACCGGCAACAAAAGGATTGATTGCATAATCAAGAAACTCCTGTCCAAGCCTTCTTTTAACAAAATCAGCCACACTTTGATAATAACCATCTTTTGATCTTCCGATAAATGGTTCCGCAAATAATCTTGTTTTCGCCTTACTGCTGAACAATTTTGTTTTGAGAAAAGCTGCAGGATTCATCGGAAGCGGATGGAGCATATTATCTCTTAGAATATATCTTTTCGAAGCCTCCTTATTTGCGTAGACCAATTCATCTTCAAGTTTTAAGTCTGAAACTATCTTGGATAAAACAGGTGTGGTTTCAAGACCGCTGTTAGGTCCGCGGTCAAACAGAAACCCTTTTTCTTTAATAGTTTCTACCGAGCCGCCGACTTCTCGTTTCTTTTCAAGTACTGTGACATTAAATCCATTTTTAACAAGAAAATATGCTGTAGTCAAACCGGATATTCCTGCCCCCAGAATTACAACTTTCTTACTCATTTATACCTATTATAATTAAAACCAATTGAAATTTATTCTTGTAATTTACCAAATAAATGAGAACTTATGAATATAAATGGGAATCCCCCTAATGAAGAAAAAACACTTTAAGTCCAGTTTTTTCTCTGTTTTGTCCCGGTCTGGTTTTGTTTAAATCTCCAAAACCGTAGCAGATATAAATGTTCATTTTTGATCCCCCTCTTACTACCTTAAAAAAAAATTTGCACCCCCATTGAATGATTTGCATACTGCCACTGTGGACTGCTTACTGCTTAACTGGGCTGTCACGGTCCGCATCAGTTTTAAATCCGAACCGTGACAGCATTTTTAATTTTTATTTTCTAAAAATTTCCATTTTGCGCAGAATTTAGGAACTAAAGGATTAATCATTTAAATAAATAATTACCCGGATATTATTTGTATCCCGCCATTTTTCTTTGCGACTTTGTAGCAATTTTTATTTCAATAAAACAAATTTCTTTGCATCAGAAAATTTACCTGCTTCAATCCTGTAGAAATAAATCCCACTTGAAAGATTTCCGCCTTTGGCGGAAAATTCAACCTCATAAGATCCAACAGGTTTTTCTTCATTGACGAGTGTTTTAATTTCTCTTCCAAGAACATCGTAAACCGTCAATTTGACTTTGGACAACTCAGGAACTTGATATTTTATTACGGTAGACGGGTTGAAGGGATTAGGATAGTTTTGAAAAAGAAAAAATCTACTGGGTGAAGATGACATTCGGTCTGTATTTACTGGATACTTCCATATACATTGATAATAACCGGAGTCGGGAGAATAACTATATTCAGGAATGATCCCTTTATCCTTAGCAATAAACCAGTAATTAAAGGTAAACCCGTTTTTCATTAGAGAAGTATCCAATTCTTTATAAATAGTATAATCAGTATTTACAGGAATAGATTCATGATCAGGAATGATGAGGGGATTAGTAATAACACTGTCATTTTTTGAATAAAAGCTGAACATTTTAACACTATCTATGAAATCTAATCCTACATGCCATGGTGGAGAACCGCCAGGTAGAATTCGGGTGTAGCTATGTAAGACCTTAAAATCCAATTGGAATTCAGAAGAATCGGTAAAAATTATAGGTTGGATTTGAAATCTTGGTTTTCGTTGATAAGTATAATTTATCCGGTTTCCGGAAGAATCATAGATGATCGCCTCAATAAGATCTTTACTTTCATCAAAGTAATCACCCGCGCTTCTTTCATAGGTAGTACCAATTGAATCTGTATATTCTATAGTATATCCCCATCCGCTTGTTATATATAAATAACCACTGTATACTCTTAGCTTATTGAATATGCTGTCTTCACCACCCGTTGCATAGACACTTATATAATTATGAGTAGCTGAATATATCTGGTAAAAAGAGTCCGGGGGGACATTAAAATTGATATGAGCATGATCCTGATCATCCCAGCGGATATAAATAATATTATCGGTATTATCATATCGTATTAAATCTGAAAACTTCGTTGTTTTATAATAGACTTTGTTTTCAATTAAAGTATCACAAGTAACTGAATCTAAATCCATACTATAACTAGGACCATCAGGATCATAATTAGTAATAATATACTGCCATTTATTTCCGGTATTTAATGGTAAAAAGTCAGTTCCTTCGTTCGTAGGTTGTGTAACTGTAAGATTATATCTATCAACCTCATTGTTATTTTTTATTTGATGATCATTCTCGATTTTTACTGGAAAGAAATTCTGTGCAAAAGTATAATTCATTGCAAAGGATAGAATTATTGCGGAAATAAAGAAGGATTTTTTCATATTATATCCCCATCCTATAATAACTCGAAAAATGTGCCAAAAACTGAAATAATAAATACACTTTTCATCTATCCCCGGATTTAACCTGTATAACTTTAATCGAATTAAATAGAAAAGTCAAGACCTGCCACTTCGAAAGAACTTCTTAACTATTAGGTAGGTTATCTTTTATCTTAAAATTAGACTGTTCTCGAGTATTTAGCAGTGTCTTCTTTCCGTTCAATATAACCGTCAAAGTTCATGGCAATATTCCGGATTAAAAGTTTGCCCATTTCGGAAACTTTTAAATGATTATCTTTGATTTCAACCAGGCTATCCTCTTCCATTTCCTTAAGGTTGTTTAATCCCCAGGCAAAGTATTTATTGAAATCAATGCTGAATTTCTTTTCAACATTTTTGAAGTCAAGCTCAAAATCACACATAAGCCTCATTATTACAAAACCTCGGAGAATATCGTCCTCTGTTAATCTGTATCCCTTTGCAATCGGTAAAATTTCTTCATCGATGGCTTTAAAATATTCTTTTTCAGTTTTGTAATTCTGTGCATAGATTTTACCAAGATGACTTATTGCCGTAATTCCCATCGAGTAAAGATCAGCTCCTGCATTCGTGCTGTATCCCTGAAAATTCCTGTAAAGTTTTTTCTCTCTTAATGCAACTGCAAGCTCGTCATCCGGTTTTGCAAAATGGTCCATCCCGATAAATATATAACCTGCATTGGTCAGTTTCTCAATTGTTGATTTGAGGATGTCAAGCTTTACTTCGGCAGCAGGAATATCCTCAGGGTGTATGAGTGCCATATGTTTCTTTAACCATGGTACATGAGCATAATTAAATACTGCAATTCTGTCGGGAGAGATTTCAATGATTTTGTTAAGGGTCCTTTCAAAGGATTCAACGGTCTGAAATGGCAGTCCATACATAAGATCCAGGTTTATACTTGAGAATCCTAACTCTCTTATCCAATTTACCGCCTGTACAGTTATCTCTTCCGGCTGGATACGGTTAACCGCTTTCTGCACTTTTTCTTCGAAGTCCTGCACTCCCATGCTTATCCTGTTGAACCCATTATTACGAAGTGCTTCCAGATGCTCCCTCTTTAAATCACGGTGATCAATTTCACAGCTATTTTCAGATTCTTCGTTGAAGTTAAAGGACATTCTGATATAAGAAGCAAGATCATTTATTTCATCGGGAGTAAGATGAGTCGGTGTACCTCCGCCCCAGTGTAGTTGTGCAACTTTTCTGTCAGCTAGTATGTATGTCCTGAGCATATCAATTTCTTTTTTCATGTACTTCAGGTACTCTTTTACCCTGTCCCTGTTTCTTGTCACTATCATATTGCATCCGCAGAAATAACATAAAGTGTCACAGAAAGGGATGTGATAGTATAAAGACAAATCGGGAAGATTCTCACCATAATTGGTTTTAATTATTTCATCAAGATATTCTTCCTGCGTAAAGCTTTCACTAAAATGCGGCGCCGTAGGATAACTAGTGTATCTCGGACCTGGTTTGTCATATTTCTTAAACTTCTTTAAATCTACTTCAAACATTTGCATTATCCTTTCCATTTCTCATTATGCTATTTACTTGGTCTTCTAGTGATAACTTCCGCTTTCTTTTTTAATAAATTGAACAAGTGTTTTCGCTTTTTCAGGGTCAGTGTTGGGAAGAATTCCGTGACCAAGATTGAATATATGCCCGGCTCCTTGACCATAAGATTCAAGAATCTGTTTCGCTTCTTTTTTTATGGTTTCTATTTCCGCATATAAAACTGTCGGATCAAGATTTC
>DATICR010000100.1:0-5718 GCA_035456745.1 Ignavibacteriaceae bacterium | reverse complement strand
GATTTCGGAAGTGATAGCGGAATGCCGGATACAAATGAAGCAGGACAATATATATTTAATGATGAAAATTTAATTAATGGACTTGATTACAGGTATTATATCGCGGCTTACAATGTAGGCAGTGAAACTCAACCTCCGGTTGAAAATCCACCTGTTACCGATCCAGCTTTTCCTGACGATAACACTGTTGAAGTTACTCCAAGATCGCCTCTTGCAACAACAACGCTGAATAATGTTAAAGTTGTTCCTAATCCTTATTTATCCGGAAATGAATTCGAGACCGATCCTAATGTAAGAGAACTTCATTTTACGAATTTACCATCTCAATGTGTAATCAGGATTTATAATGTAGCCGGTGAACTGGTAGCAGAGCTGCAGCACAGAAACGGGACCAGTGAAGAGAGCTGGAATATAAGATCCGGAGCGAATCAGGAAGTCGCACCTGGATTGTATTTCTTCTATGTGTCCTCAAAAGTAATCAGCGGAGAAAAAGTTGGAAAGTTTCTCATAATAAAATGATTATTTCTTTTCGAAAGGAATTCATTTTAAATTTTTTTAAGGAGATAAATAAATGAGAAAAATATTATTAACACTATTGGTTTTTTTACTGATTGGGTATACAGTAGTGCAGGCGCAGGAGACCGCACAGGTGGGAACTTCAATGGCTAATTTTCTTAAGATAGGAGTAGGTCCCAGAGCAATCGGAATGGGTGAGGCGTTTGTCGCAATGGCTAATGACGCCAGTGCAATTTATTGGAATCCGGCTGGCCTTGGTTCATTAACGAAGAATGAAGTTCTGGCACAGACTACCAACTGGATAGCTGATACCAAATTGTATTTTCTTGGTCTTGCTCTTCCGTTTGGAGATTACGGAACACTAGGTGCTAGTGTTTATTCGTTTTCATCAGGAGAAATGGAAGAAACAACTCTTGATCAGCCAGACGGTACCGGAAAATTTTTCAGTGCAGGTGATTTTGCTCTAAGCGTATCATATGCAAAATCCCTGACAGACAGATTCCTGGTTGGCTTAACAGTAAAATATATTAACGAATCATTATCAAGAGAAACTGCAGACGCATTCGCATTTGACATCGGCAGCATTTTCACTACAAACTTTCTCAATGATATGAAAATCGGAATTGCACTTTCTAATCTGGGTACGCCGATGAAGCTGGATGGACCTGATCTCACCGTTAGTCATGACATTGCTCCGGGTGTACCGACAAACAAACTTGTTGATGCAAGTCTGGCAACTCAATCCTGGGATTTGCCTCTTACCTTCAGGATAGGAGTTGGTTCATATATCATAAATAATGATGATGCTTCATTATCTCTTGAAGCTGCAGTAAATGATACACGTGATTTTCTCCCAAGGTATAATGTCGGAAGTGAATTAGCATTAAAAATTGTAGGTAACCAAAAAATAATGCTAAGGGCAGGATACAAAGGGAATTATGATGAAGAAGGACTGACTCTCGGAGGCGGATTATTTTTAAACTTAGCAAGTTTTGATTTCAAGCTGGATTATGCCTTTGCAGATTTCAATAGATTAGGCAATACACACAGATATTCAGTTAGTATTTTATTCTGAGCAATTGAAAAAAGGAGCTAATTATGAAAAATAAATTATTAAAATATTTGAGCACCTCCTGTTTATCGGTAATCCTCATTTTTTCCGGCTGCTCAAAAGACTGGCCTACTGATCCTCCGGATGTCGTCAGACCTGAAGTTGTTTCAAATTCCCCGCAGGATGGGAGCTTAATGAACCTGAATGATTCACAGGTAATGATTGAATTCACAAAACCAATGGATCTGAATTCACTAAATAGTGTTTTGCAGGTTACCGATGGACAAGGGAATTCGATTAAAGGAACCTGGTCCTTAAGCGGTATGAAAGCAATATTTAAATCAAACTCTCAATACAGTGATCTCACACGAATTGATATACTGGTCCCTGGTGCATTTGATGAGAGTGATAACTGGATTTCTCCGGGAGTACAGGATGTAAATGGTAATTCAATGAAATATGCTTTTCAGTTTTCTTTTTCAACAAAAGGTAATTATGGGAACCATCAGATTTATCTCGGGACAGGTGATCCGGGAAATCCATCCGGTTCTCAAATCGGTATCGGCTTAATTAAAGATTTGCAATTCTCTGTGGTTGGCGATCTTGGTACCGATGGAGCGAAATGTATTGGATTGAATCCTGCCGGTACAGAATTATATGTGGCAAATAGCGGATACAATTCTGTTGAAGTTCTGAACACCTCAACCAATTCATTCGATGCTTCTATTCCAATGCCTGATGGATATGGACAACCATGGTTTGTTGAATTCACTCCCGACGGTTCTGAAGCATGGATATTGTGCAAAGCTAATAATAATATTGCGGTAATAAATACACAGACAAGAGAAGTCAGCGACACCATTCCATGTGCTGATTATGCCGCCAGCGGAACACTTTATGAAATGGCAATCAATAATGCGGGAACAAGAGGTTATGTGTCAACCAGAGGCGGCCTGAATCTGATAATTATCGATGTTCAAAATAAGACGGTCATAACCACTCTTGAAAATATTGCTACCAGTCAATCATCCGCAGTAGTTGTAACTCCCGACAACTCCAAAATATTAGTGGGAGATAATTGGTCTACTCCACATTTTCAGATCGTTGATGCTGCCTCTAATACAATAACGGGAAATATTACTTTGGGTGAATCTGCTGGATCAGGATTACTAACGACCGTTTATGGCAACTATCTCTATTGCGCCGGAAGATATGAAGGTTTCATTTATAAAATGGATTTAACTGATTTTTCAATCGTCGCTGAAACTAATACTGGAGAAGAAATGATGGGCGTAGCTGTTGATCCGGATGGCGAAGTCATATACGTAACGGCACCATGGGTTGGAGATGGCTCGGTACTGGTACTAACAGCTTCAGATTTAACATTATTGGGACGAATAGCTACTGGTTGCTGGAGAGGAATAGTGACAAGATAATATTTGATTCGCCGAATCGCACCTGAAATTCCGATTTGTATAGTGTCTGCCTTTTAGCAGAAAGGTTCGGCATGCTGAAATAAAGAAGTCTGGTAGAGATTTAATATTAATAAAGAAGAATAATTCATAAATGAAGCATTTTTTACTGATTTTTTTAACCGGAAGCATTCTATTATATGGATCTTTTGATCCTGTATCTGCACAGAATAAAGGCGCAAGATGGCAATTTGAAAATAATGGAAATGATTCTGCCGGATGGGATCAGAATAATAATAATGGAATAGTTTCAGGCTCTGCTTTTTATTCCAATTCAGCTCCATTAATTGAAGGTGATTATTATTTGTCACTCGAAGATTCAGCCAATTTTGGAGTATTCAGAACCGGGGATGATCCCGAACTGGATTTCAGTAATGAAAGGATTGCATTATCATTATGGGTCTATCCTGTACAGGGGTATGATAATCCCCAGTTTCTACTGATCAAAGGAAATCGCTCAGGAAATATTAAAACCAATAATTATTCACTAAGACTGAACAATGGCATCCTTGAATTTCTTGTTCACGATTCGATTGGCACTCCTTTCACTGCAGCGTCATCCTTTTCCGTTCCAAATGATCAATGGACATATCTTGCTGTATATTATGATTACAACAACTCTATTGTGTATCTCTGGAATGAATCTTCATCTGCTCCAACAGATACAATCGGTTTTACCGCCGGATTGTTGCCTGATAATGACAGTTTATATATCGGAACTTCAGGTAAAAATGGCTTAAAGAGATTTTGGGGAAGGATTGATGATGTCAGACTGGGTTCAACATATGAGCAAATTCAAGGAACCGGAACCTCAATTAAAGATTTGAATAATGATGTTCTGAACAAACAATATATATTATATCAGAATTATCCCAATCCTTTCAATGCCACAACGACTATCTCCTTTAATCTTCAAACGCAGGGTACAGTTTGTATAGATATTTACAATATGCTCGGTGAAAAAATTTCAAATCTGATAAATCGGGAATTAAGCGCCGGCAATCATTTATATGGATTTAATGCCTCCGGTTTACCATCCGGAATTTACTTCTACAAAATAACTTATCAGGACAAATCAGAAACAAAATCAATGCTGCTGCTTAAATAAGAAAGTGAAGGTAAAATTAAATATGAAATATTCAACCAATATTAATAGAATATTGCTTGCTGTTTTATTCCTGGCTGCTGCTCCTTTGGTCTATCCTCAATCATTTTCTGTGGATGGGGGGAAAATTAAAATCGAATTTAACGATAACCTTTACAGCCGAGTGATCTCGAATCTTGATGGTAGTAATATTGTAATGGGTGAATTTATTCCATCCGAATATATTCAGGTTGATGGGGAAAATATAACAGAGTTTCACGCCGGTAATTTCAAAAAGGAACCATATAAGGATAATATCGGCCAGGGAACCCAATATGTTATCTATGGAACTTCAAAAGACATGCAGAAGAAAATTATTATCACAAGCTATAACGATTTTCCGTCTATGCTTTTCTATAATGTTACTTATACGAACCTTGGAAAAAAAGATCTAAATATTGACAGCTGGACAAACAATCATTATCAGATATCAGCACTGCAGAATAAGGATATGGATAAACCTTCTTTCTGGTCATATCAACCCGGTTCCTACGGATGGGATAATGATTGGGTCAAGGAATTAAAAAAAGGATTTGAGCAGGAAAATTACCTGGGTATGAATTATGTTGATTATGGGGGAGGAACTCCTGTTGCCGATATCTGGCGGGAGGATAACGGGATTGCAGTAGGACATATTGAATTGGTTCCCAAATTAGTTTCGCTCCCTGTCTCAATGAAATCAGATGATGCGGCTTCGTTAGCAGTAAATTATAAAAAATCATTCGTTCTTAAACCGGGCGAAAGCCTTTCTACATTCAGAACATTTGTGAGTGTTCACCACGGAGATCACTACAACTCTCTTTTACAATTCAGCAAATTAATGACAAGACAGGGTATAGAATTTAAGAAAGCCCCTTCAGAAGCATACGAATCAATCTGGTGCAGCTGGGGATATGAAAAAGAATTTACTCTGGATGAATTTTATGGAACTTTGCCGGAAGTTAAAAAGCTCGGCCTGGATTGGGCGGTTTTGGACTATGCATGGTATGATGGAACCGGTGATTTTTATCCTTCTAAAGCAAGGTTTCCGGGTGGTGATAAAGATATGCGTAAGCTGGTAGACAGCGTTCATTCCATGGGGGCAAAAGCAAAGTTATGGTGGATACCCTTAGCAGTTGAGCCAAACACGGATCTGCTTTCAAAACATCCTGAATATCTTATCCAGAATGAAGACGGTTCTCCCCGTTATATGTCATCCTTTTTTAACTCATACTTCCTCTGCCCTGCTGATAAAGATGTAATAGAAATATCAAAAAAGTTTGTCATAAAAGCATTAAAAGATTGGGGCTTTGACGGTCTTAAGATTGATGGGAATAATCTTAATTGTGTTCCGGAATGTTATAATCCCGAACACCATCATGCATATCCTGAAGAATCAGCTGAACAGCTTCCGGCATTTTTCAAAATGGTTTATGAAACTGCGCTGAGCATTAATCCAAAGGCGGTTATTGAAATATGTCCATGCGGCACAAATCAATCATTCTACATTCTTCCTTATATGAATCAGAATGTCGCCTCCGATCCGCATAATTCCT
>DATICR010000099.1:0-5520 GCA_035456745.1 Ignavibacteriaceae bacterium | reverse complement strand
AAAAAGGAATATTTCGGCAGAGTGGAGAAAGCAAATAAGCTTTATACGAATATTCAGAGAAAAGGGTGGAAAACTGATCGCGGAAGAGTATTGTTACTTTATGGCGACCCGAGTGAAATTGAGAGATATCCGAACCAGGTGGACACCAAACCTTATGAAATCTGGCATTATAATGATCTTGAGGGAGGGGTAATTTTTATATTTGCTGACCTGACCGGTTTTTCAGATTATCAATTAGTTCATTCGACAAAACGCGGCGAAATTCAGGATGTGGACTGGCAGAACAGAATAAATGCGCGATAAATTTTGTACGGGGAACTGATTTTCATCTCCTTCAAACCCGACTTTTTCTTTAAGTACCATATCTTCTGTATTTTTACATCAGGTATTACTAAAGATATTTATCCCTTTGCAGAACTTATTAGAATATATATTCTTTATCTTATTTAGTTATCTTGTAAGGATTGCAGGGCTGAATCTTTCAAGGAGAGGTTCTGTTATATTAGCCTTTTTATTTTATTATTTGATCCCTTTAAGGAAAAAAACTGTAATTGAAAATCTTACAAATTCTTTCCCGGATTATTCAGAAGATAAAATTAAACAAATAGCCTTTAATTGTTACAGGAGCTTCGCAATCACTTTAATAGAACTGCTTGCAGTTCCCTGGCTGACATTAAATCAAATGAAAGAAATGGTTGAATGTGAGAACGCTCAATTAATTGTAACACGCTATAAAGAAGGCAAGGGTGTCATACTTCTTTCGGCTCACTTTGGAAACTGGGAATATATTGCCTTATCTGTAAGCCTTCAAATCAATATTCCTTTTTATGTAGTCATTAAGCCGCAAAGAAATCCTTATGTGACAAACTGGCTCGAAAAAGCTCGTACAAAATGGATAAATAAGGTAATAGAATCCGGAATGTCTGTTCGTCAGGTTTATAAAGAAATAATTAATAAGAATATTGTCGCCATGGTAGCTGACCAGAGAGGTCCTGCTGATGGCTTAAAATTAGAGTTTATGGGAAGGCCGGCTTCATTTTTTACAGGTCCTGCAGCGCTTTCATTAAAGTCCGCGGCCCCTCTCTTATATGGCATCGCGGTCAGGCAGAAGGATTATTCATATAAATCCGTGATATTCGAAATAAATCAGGATAATCTACCAGATAATGAGGAGGAAAAAGTAAAGGAAGTTACTAGAAGACATAAGGAATACCTTGAAGGTTTTATCAGGGATTACCCCGAACAATGGTTCTGGATGCATAAGAGATGGAAACACTAATGGAAAAATTTCTGGTTATACAAACGGCATTTATCGGGGATTCGATACTTACTTTACCAATGCTTCAGATACTAAAAAAGATGAATCCCGAATGTAATTTAGATGTGGTATCAATTCCTGAGACTGCAGTCATTTTTAATCATTCTCCTGTCGTCAACAATGTCATTGTATTTGATAAACGTGGAAAACATAAATCTGGTTTACAGATTATTAATTTTGCAAAACTTATCAGGGAAAATAATTACAGCCGCATTTATGCTCCTCATCGTTCCGCAAGGACTTCATTGATCGTAATGCTCTCAGGTGTAAGAGAAACATATGGATTTAATATTAATAGTATGCCCCATATCTACAAATATCTTGCAGAATATGAAAAAGCAGTACATGAAGTTGAAAGGAATCTAAAGCTCATTCAGTTTAATACCGTTAATGAAAACTGGAAAATTTTACCCATTCTGAATATTCCTGATGAAGCAAAAAATAAAGTTGATAAATTCTTTTCCGAATATCAGGGCAAATTAAATTTTGCTGCTATTGCTCCCGGCAGTGTCTGGAACACAAAAAAGTATCCGGCTGAATATTATGAGGAAATTATCAAATTTTTATTAAGTATTTTCGATATCGTTTTTTTTACCGGAGGGGAAAATGATAAAGAGATTTGTGCCGAACTTGAAAAAAAAGCAGGTAAGAGGGTCAGATCGGTTGCAGGTAGTTTCAATTTGATTGAGAGTGTAGTATTTCTGAAAAAAATGAAATTATTAATTTCAAATGATTCTGCCGCTGCACACCTGGGAATGTGTTCAGATATACCAGTACTTATGCTTTATTGCTCAACGGTTCCTGATTTTGGCTTTTATCCTTATAACAAAAACAGTTATTTTCTATCTTACAATGATTTGTTCTGTAAGCCATGCGGGATCCATGGTTTCACAAAATGCCCTCTTGGAACTTTTGATTGTGGATACAAATTAAAACCTGAAATGGTTATTTCAAAAATCAAGGAAATAATTAATGATTAGCACTAAAAAAGCTGAACTGATAAACATTGATAAAAAATTAGAATCTGCTATAATTAAAGCAAAAAAATATTATCTTGAAGGCACTGTATTTATATATCCCACTGATACAATTTATGGTTTTGGAGCAAATCCGTTTAATGAAGATGCTGTTAAAAAAATTGATAATATAAAAGGAAGAGGTGTTTCAAAGCCGTATATACTATTGGTTGACAGTATCACCACATTAATGAAATATGTTGATATCCAAAATGAAAATCATCTAGATTTTCTACTGGCAATATGGCCAAACCCCGTATCCGTTGTATTAAATCTGAATAACAAAACACGCAGCATCCTTAAGCAGGATACTGCTGCATTCCGGATTCCCCACCAGAGATTCTGCATTAAACTCCTGGATCAAATTAAAATGCCTCTCATATCCACAAGTGTCAACAAATCAAATATGGAGCCATTAACCGAAATAAGTATGATAAGGGATACTTTTATGTCGGAAGTTGATGCTATCTTTTATACTGAGAAGAAGTCATATATAAAAGCTTCAACTTTAATTGATCTCAGCAATTCTCATCCTGTATTACTGAGAGAAGGGAAAATAAAATTTGAGGATTTACTCGAAAAGTTTTAAACTTTTAATATTTCCAGGGAGAGTAAAAATATAAATGGATCTTAAAGAAGAAATAAAAAGAATTTTTAGTTCTCTCAGAAAACTTAAAAGCATATCTATTCTCTTTTTACCTGATTACGGAGGAGCGGATACAAAAACTTTTAAATTCGGATTATTTCAGATTATATCTCTACTCGTTTTTTATTCCGCAATCATTGCTATTATGGGATTTTTGCTACTTGGTCTGACACCGCTCAAAGATATGGTGTTTCCCGGCCGGGGTCTGGATAAATCAGAAGTTGCAAAAATAACCGAATTAAATGCCAGATTGAATGAAATTACTAAAGAGTTTCAGGAGCTGAGACTTACTAATGAAAGATTAAAATTTGCAATAGGATTGGGAGATTCTTCTTTACTAAAATCAATTAATAAGGATAAAGACAGCATACAGAAGAAGCGAAAGAAAAATCCATTTGGCGGCAATATTTTCGCTGTAGTTTCCCAATTATTTCAGGAGAAGCAGGAACCAAAGCAAAAAACTTATTATTTTAGTAAACCTTCTGATAGTTTTATCAGCCGGAAATTTGAACCCGGTAGCGGGCATATGGGCATTGATTTTGTAGTAAAAACGGGAACTCCTGTGTATGCCGCTGCAAATGGGTATGTTATTTTTGCTGATTATACTACTAAAGATGGTTACATGTTAATAATCAATCATAATAATGGCTATATTACGATATATAAACATTGTTCAGTTCTTTTGAAAAAAGCACGAGACCTGGTTTTTCAGGGAGAAACTATTGCATTAAGCGGAAATACAGGCGAAATTTCAACCGGTCCACATTTACATTTTGAAATCTGGAAAGATGGAGAACCAATAGATCCAGCAAAGCTCTTAATAAATTATTAACGGAGGATAACTTGAAAACAGTGAACACAAACGAAGGGAAAAATGAAGTAACAATTATTAGTGCCGGGGTAGTCATAGAGGGTAAGCTGATCAGCAATGGCAATGTACGTGTTGACGGTACAGTGAATGGTGATATTACTGCAAACGGAAATGTTACGGTAGGCGAAAACGGAGAAGTGAGCGGTGAAATTCATGCTGAAGCCATTGTATTGGGGGGAAAAGTTAAAGGTACCGTAAGTGCGAAAGAAAAATTAACACTAGAAGCCAAGGCCGTTCTACAGGGCGATATATTGACAAAAATCCTTGTTGTTGAGGCAGGTGCTCAATTTGATGGACAGAGTAAAATGGGAGGTAAGGAGACAACTTCCTCAAAACCGACTCAGTTTACCACCTCAGCAGTAAATGAAAAACAAGGATGAAAATGAGGATGGACGAAGTAATTTCGCTGTAAATTACGGTCCTTACCTTGGACTTGGTCTTCAACTGGCTGTAACTGTTGTAGTTATGGTATTCCTTGGAATCTGGCTGGACGACAAATTTGGTACAAACCCATGGTTGACCGTCATTTTTTCTTTTCTTGGAATCGCTGCCGCACTTTACAATTTTTTGAAGTCGGTACTGAAGTCTGACAAATGAACAATACTAAAAGATTCCTGTTTATTCTCTCTAATCTTTTTCTGCCTTTAGCCATATTATTTTTATATTTCTTTGATCTGATTAATACTGGAGTAGTAATCTCCTGGATTATTGGCTGGGGGATCGTGTTCTTAGGTTTCGTATTCGAATTGGGGCTGTTTAAAAGAGGGCTTGGAAAAGGGGATAAATCATTTATCCGCAATATCTTAGGAGCACTGATTATAAGGTTATTCTTTACTTTGATCCTGGTTTTTCTCTCTATTCGTTTCTTGGAATTAAATCAGAATAATTTTATATTTTCAGTCTTCTTTTTTTATATTTTTTATTTAATCAATGAGATTTTTTATCTGAATTTCAGAAGTAACTAATTCAGTTGTATGCTCTATAATGTAATTGATACTCTTAGTGCGGTGGATAGTGTAAAGTCTGCCGGAGGTAGTGATAGCGGATGGATTTTGCATCATGTCATGGATTCCCATACCCTGGATTTTGAACCTTTTTTTTCAATCCAGTTGCCTCATCTTGAATTATTTGGTATCGACATCTCTATTACAAAATATATCTTTTTTATGTGGGTGGTGGCAATCATTCTGTTCATCATCCTTTATCTTGCTTCAAGAAAATATAAAACCTCGTTGATTCCTAAAGGTCTGGCTAATATTGTTGAAATAACTGTACTTTTTGTAAGAGATGAGATTGTAAAACCCACGATTGGAAAAGGTTATGAAAGATTTCTGCCATACCTTCTCACAGTCTTTTTCTTTGTACTTCTTAGTAATTTTTTCGGATTAATTCCATACGCAGTTACTATTACAGGAAATATTGCGGTAACAGCCGCTCTGGCAGGAATTTCTTTCATAGCGATTCAGTTTGGCGGAATTAAAAGCCATGGCGCATGGAATTATTTTAAAGGGCTTGTACCGGCGGGTATGCCCCCCTGGATTTTAATAATAATTATTCCGCTGGAAATACTGGGATTATTTACTAAACCTTTTGCATTGTGTATACGTCTTTTTGCAAATATGATTGCCGGGCACGTTGTTATTCTTTCGCTTATCGGATTAATTTTTAT